>CAZZVZ010000023.1:0-16299 GCA_964657655.1 Gammaproteobacteria bacterium
GGTCTGTCCGCGTTGCGGCAGCAATCACACTGAACGACTGTCGCCGTTTGGTTCGACCGCCTGCAAAGCTCTGTATCGCTGCATGGCCTGCCGCGAGCCTTTCGAGTATTTCAAACCGATCTGAATCAGGAAGCGCAATGAGCGTTCTATTCCATCGGCTGCGCGTCTTGGCAGTCGAGCCCGACACGCACGAGGCGGTGATCGTCTCGTTCGAGGTGCCCCCCGAATTGCGCGAATCGTTTCTCTTCACCCAGGGCCAGTACCTGACCTTGCGCTCCGAGATCCATGGTCAGGATCTGCGGCGCTCCTATTCGATCTGCGCCGGGGTCGATGACGGTCAGTTGAGGGTCGGCGTGCGCAAGGTACGCGGCGGTGTGTTCTCCAACTGGATCAATCAGCACCTGAAGCCAGGCGACACGCTCAGCGTGATGGCGCCGCAGGGCCGTTTCTTCGTACCGCTTGATGCCAGCAGCCGACGCCACCATCTCGGCATTGCAGGCGGAAGCGGCATCACGCCGATTCTTTCCATCATGAAGACCGTGTTGGTACGCGAGCCGCTCAGCCGCTTCACGCTGATCTATGGCAATCGCGCCTTGCAGTCGACCATGTTCAAGGAAGAAATCGCCGATCTGAAGAATCGTTTCTTGACGCGCCTGGTGCTGCAGTACGTGTTTTCCGAAGAACATACCGATGCGCCGCTCAATCATGGCGTCATGAACCGCGCCAAGATCGGCGAATTTTTGTCGAGCGTCGTGCCGGCAGGCGAGATCGATCACGCCTTCGTATGCGGGCCGTTCCAGATGAACGATGAAGCTGAAGCGGCGCTGCTTCTGGCGGGCGTCGCGGAGGACAGGATCCATATCGAGCGCTTTGGCGTCGCGCTGACCCCCGGTGGAACGGCAGCCGGCGCGGTGCTGCATCAGTCACTGCCAGGAGATGCGCCACAAGCCCGCATCGTGGTGGTACGTGATGGCATGCAGCGCGAATTTGCCTTCATGAAAGGCCAGCCCAGCATCCTCGATGCTGCTTCTGCTGCAGGTCTTGAGGTGCCCTACTCGTGCACCTCTGGCGTGTGCGGTACCTGTCGTGCCAAGCTGATGGAGGGCGAGGTGCGCATGGAGCGTAATTTCGCGCTGGACAAGAAGGAAGTGGCCAGCGGCTACGTGCTGACCTGCCAGGCTCACCCGTTGACCGAACGCGTGGTGCTCTCGTTTGACGAGCGCTAGCCTGGGCGACCCAGCAGCTGCCCCCATGCTCGAGCCGCTCGCAGCTCTGTGGCATTCAATGCGATGCGTCGATCAGCGTAATGACAACATTGCCCTCGGGTGTATCGATAAAGACCGGCTGATTGAGGCTGGTCGGCGCTGCGGTGCGCGTCGACAGCGTCGTCATCTTGGGTAGCAGTACCGGAATCAGCTGACCGGGCGCGCTCATGTCGTGGCTCTCCTCGATAAAGCTGTGCACGATGCTGATGTGCGAGATGGGCTGCGCGTCCTGCATCGAGGTGCTGATTTCGATCTGGTCGCCCAGAATGATCAGATCGCGCGTGCCATACCAGCAGGTGGTGGCATCGCAGCGTGACACGTCGTACCTGGGCAGCTGCTTGTTGCTGTCGAGCAGCTGCCAGTCGTCCTTGCTGATGTGGCCGACAGTCGCGACATAGCTGAAGTCGTGGATATGTTGCAGCCGTGCCACGCCGCTGTCGTCGGAATGGATCAGCTCGGTACTCTGGTCAGGCAGCATCACCCGGTAGGTGTAGCCAGCGGCGCATGCGTTTGCACTGATCAGCAACGCCGCGGCAGCTATCAAGAGGAATTTCAATTCGTCGCTCCGACAAGTAAGTGCAGATGAGCCCCCGCACGAAGCGCGCCTGTTGCTTCTTGCGGCAAGCGTGGTTCACAAAAAGGCGCGTTACTCGGCTGCAGGACCCTCGGTGAGCTGCGCTTTGATGCGACCGGACTTCACCGCCGCCAGAAGTTGGGCGTGGTCCGACTCGTTCTGGTCGGCGTAGTTGCGGGCGAATTGGGCGATTGCAGTCTGCATTGCCGTACCTGTGCCCAGGTAGCCGCTCATCATGGCGGCGTCGCCGGCCTTGGCGTGAGCACGCGCCATGGCCCAGGCGCATGCTTCGGCGTAGTCGTCGAAATCGGCGGCCGACATGCGTTCTGAAACCAGCGAGATCTTCATATCCTGCAGCTGACGGACGTAGTAGCAGCCGCCGGTACGCTGCGAATGTGCAAAGCCCAGAAAAATATCGCTTGCCTCCTGCATCAGCCGTTGCCCGACCACCACGCGCTGTCCATGATTGCTGTATGGACTTTGAAAACCGAATGGCTCGTAGACGGAGCTGTCTGCCTCCTTGAACTGCAGGAACAGCGGATCGTTGTTCGCGGCCATCAGCAAGGCGATCGCGCAGCGCGTGCCGACGCTGCCCACGCCGACCACCTTGATGGCGACGTCGACCAGCTCGAAGCGCGCCAGCAGTGGACGTCGCTCGTCAGGCATGGAAGCGACGTAGGTGTCCCAGAAATGCAGCACGTCACTGTGGAAATCCGGCAGGTGCGTCGGGTGATAGATGAGGGGAGGCTGATCACGGATGCGCGGCACACCGTTGACGAACTCGGCCAGTTTCGGGAAAGCGTGGTCCGAGGTGCGGTTGACCGCTCGCTCAGCCATGTTGATGCGGTTGTTGCGCGAGGTCGACGAGTGGGCCATGGCGATCAGTGCTGGCAGATCGACATGCTGATACCAGAGCTCAAGTGCCTTGAGCTGGGCGCACTGTTCCATGCGCTGCTGGTACTGGCTCACCAGATGATGCACGATCGCCTGGCAGCGGCGCTCGGGGATGTTCTGCTCCCTGGCTGCGATGTGAAAGCTCGCTGCCAGTCGCTTCAAGTCCCATTCAAAATGCCCGGGCAGCGTTTCGTCGAAATCGTTGATGCCAAACAAAAGCGTGCGTTCAGGACTGGCGAAACCGCCGAAGTTTCCGAGGTGACAGTCGCCGCAGATCTGGGTGACGATGCCAGGAGAGGGTGAGCGGCCAATGTCACGCGCCATCAAGGCCGCCGCACCGCGGTAGAAAGTAAACGGCGACTGCATCATGCGTGCATAGCGGATCGGTACCAGGCGTTGCAGCCTGTGCCGGTTCGAGGCTTCAATGACCGCAATGGGATCGCGCTTATCGTGGTCGAACTGCGACATCTGCTGCCGCGCCGCCTTGCCGCGCAAGGCCTTGCCAGCCGCAGTGCGTTCGGCGATCGGTGCTGAAAGTCTGGGTGCTGGGACGGGCACCAGTTGTTGATCTCTTTTCACGTGTTTTTCAGGCGGCAGCGGGCGCACCGGCCTGGCGGCGCGGGTCCGCGCGGGCGAACTCGGGCATCGATTCGAGCTCGGCCATGATGCGATTGATGGTTGGGATGTTGTCGATTTCGATCTTGAACACCCGTGCCACGACAATTACGCTGGCCATGCAGATGTCGGCCATGGTAACGGTGTCGCCGTGGCAGTAACGGCCGGCGCCTGGTTCCTTGGTGAGGCGCTCCTCGTAGGCGGCAAGGCCGGTGCCGAACCAGTTGGTCTGCCAGGCACGCCACTTGGCGTCGTCAAAGCCACCCGTTGCGGCCAGATATTTCCGGATACGCGGTGTGATCAGCGGGTGAGTATCGGAGGCCAGCATGCTCGCGAGGGATCGTACCCGCGCACGGCCGTACAGATCGCCCGGCAGCAGCGCGGGCGCTGGTGCTGCTTCTTCGAGAAATTCGAGAATGGCGAGCGATTGCGTCAAGGGGCGCGGCGAGGCCCCTGGCGCCCGGTCGATCAGCGCCGGGATCGCGCCGAGTGGATTGATTTTCAGAAAATCTGGCGCGCGCTGTTCGTTCAGGTCGATATTGACGTTGATTTCCTCACTCGAGAGATTCTTCAGATTGAGCGCGACCCGCACGCGATAGGTGGCTGACGTGCGCCAGTAGGAATAAAGGGCAAAGCGTGCTGCGGGCTGGCTCATGGCGCTCTCCGATGTCTTTTGAATTGGCAGCCGGCCGGCCAGATCGGCGTGTTTCGAAGCGACGCGGCCCCTGTCTGCCCCCTTAAGTTTGTCATACCGTCCATGCTGCCGAAAACTGCTCGGTACCAGCAGCTGGCCGGGCTGCCGTGTTTTCGCACGACGGTCCGGTCCTTCCCGCACCACCCCACGGCGCGTCAGCAAGCACCACAAAATGCCGCGCCAAACCCGCAATTGGCGGTGCAACTAAGTTAAACTTTTCTGGCTGCCAAAGCCATCTGCCGAATAAAAGGTGGCACGAGCAGGGCCGCCGCCGGGGAGGGCGCGATTCTGGCCGGATAAGTATGCGCATAAGGGATCGTCAGTTAGTGCAACAGACCAAGCATCAGGAGCAAGCGGACGACGCCGCCAGGGGTTATTGCCTTGCATGAGCATCTGACTATTCCGGTCGGACTGCTGCATTCCGCGCACGGCACCATGGCCATCGGTGAGACGCCGATGCGCGATGTGCTGATGATGGAAATCGAACGCGTCAACAAGGCGGGCGGGCTGCTTGGTCGCCAGATCGAGGCAGTCGCGGTCGATCCCGCTTCCGACTGGATGGCGTACCGCGACCTGGCGCACGATCTGATCGCACGCTCCGATGCCCAGGCACTATTTGGATGCTGGACTTCGAGCTCGCGCAAGTCAGTGCTGCCGGTCGTAGAAGAAGCCGACCGTCTGCTGTTTTATCCGGTCCAGTACGAGGGCGAAGAGCTGTCGCGCAATATTTTCTATTTCGGTGCGACGCCCAATCAGCAAGCGATCCCGGCACTTGAATACCTGATCTCCCCGGCGGGCGGCGGCTTTCGCCGCTTTTTCTTTCTCGGCACCGATTACGTCTATCCACGCACCACCAATCGCGTGCTGCGTCTTTTCCTCGAGGCCAAGGGTTACGACTGCACCGGGCTGCCCGAGCATTACGTGCCGTTTGGCCATGATCACTGGACCGAACAGATCGAGCATCTGCGCCGCTTTGCTGCAGGCGGTCGCGGCGCCATCATCTCGACCCTCAATGGCGACACCAACCTCAGCTTTTATCGCGCTTTTCGCGAGGCTGGACTATCCGCCGAAGACCTGCCCATCATGGCGTTCTCAATCAGCGAGGCTGAACTCGGTCTGATCGATCCGGACGACGTGGTTGGCCACTACGCCTGCTGCAGCTATTTCATGTCGAACCAGTCGCCGGAGAATCTGCAGTTCATCGCACAGTGGCAGGCGCGCTATGCGGGCAGTCATCCGGTATTCGATGCCATGGTCTCGACCGTCATCAGCTTTCGCATGTGGTGCAAGGCGGTGACGGCTGCCAATACCACCGCGACGGCGGCAGTGCGCCAGTACATGTACGGCCAGTCGGAGACGTCCTTGTCCGGCAAGATCTGCACCATGGGCGTCAACCACCATCTGAACCTGTCGAGCTTCGTGGGCCGCGCGACGCGCGAGCGGAGCTTCGAGATCGTCTGGGAGTCGTCGCGCGCCATCCTGGGTGATCCGTTCGCCGCCGCCACCATCATCGCCGATACGCGCGCTGCCAACGCCCAAAGAGAGCTGCTCGAGGCGTTGCCCACGCCGATGCTGGTGGTCGATGATGCAAGCGAAGTGCGCTATCGAACGCCAAGTACCCATCGCTACTTCGGCTCGACCATCGAGAAGGCGCAGATCATGGAGATCCGCAACGCCGCTCACTTGGCTGATAG
Source organism: Gammaproteobacteria bacterium (assembly GCA_964657655.1). Classification (GTDB taxonomy): domain Bacteria; phylum Pseudomonadota; class Gammaproteobacteria; order Burkholderiales; family Burkholderiaceae_D; genus CAJCIC01. Next base: position 5,737 of record CAZZVZ010000023.1, read on the forward strand.
CGAGCAGCAGGCGGACCTGCGCATCAGCGATCGGCGTGGTCGCGTGTACCACATGACAGCGGCGCTGCGGCAACTGAATTTTGAAGGCCAGACCTCCTACCTGGTGTCGCTCGCCGATGTCACCCACATCCGCGAGATCGAGGAGCGTCTGCGCGTGGTCAACGGCGAGCTGCGCCAGTTGGCGACGACAGATCCGCTCACCAACATCAGCAATCGGCGCCATTTTCTGGAATCAGTGCTGGGGTCACTCGCCTTGCTGCGCCAAGAAGGGCGCCCGTGCGCCATCTTCATGCTCGATGTCGATGTCTTCAAGGAGGTCAACGACCGCTATGGCCATGATGTTGGTGACAAGGTCCTGGTCGAGATCACCCAGATGGCACGTCACACCTTGCGCAAGACCGACCTGTTCGGGCGCATGGGCGGTGACGAGTTCGCCGGCCTGCTGCTCGATGCCGACACTGCGCAAGCTTTCGCCATGCTCGACCGTCTGCGCACCAAGTTAGCCTCCATCAGGATCCAGGTGCGCCAGGATGTCATCAGTTTTACTGCTAGCATCGGCATGACGCCCATTGCACCGGATGACACCTATGAGTCGGCGCTCAAGCGCGCTGACGAAGCGCTCTACCGAGCCAAGGGGACCGGGCGCAACCGGGTCTTCATCGGCGCCCACTAAAGGCAATTCGGAGCCCCCGGGGCGTTGGCCGCCATTGCCCGGAAAAATCTGAACCATGCAAAATCATGAATCGCCCGAAACGGTGCTGCGCGCCGAGTTGCTGGCGGGTATCCAGCAGCTTGATGCCATCGGTCTGAACCGCGGGACGTCTGGCAACGTTTCACTGCGCTGCGGCGCTGGCATGCTGATTACGCCTTCGGGGGTGGCGCCTGGCTCCTTGACGTCCGACGCCATGGTGTTACTCGCGAACGACGGAACCGGGGCAGGGCGACCCTCGAGCGAATGGCGCATGCATCGCGACATCCTGGCTGCGCGCGCAGAATTCAATGCCGTGGTTCACACCCATTCAACCTATGCCGTGACGCTTGCGACCCTGCGGCGCGACATTCCGGCATTTCATTACATGGTGGCAGTCGCGGGTGGTCACAATGTGCGCTGCAGTGGCTACGCCCTGTTCGGCACGGAACAGCTGTCCTCCCTCGCGCTTGCCGCCCTGGTCGATCGCAAGGCCTGCCTGCTCGCCAACCACGGCCTGATCGCTGCGGGTCGCGACCTCGCCGAAGCAGTGGCACTTGCAGTCGAGGTCGAAGCGCTGGCCGAACAATACTGCCATGCGCTGCAGATCGGCGAGCCAGTCCTGTTGTCGGATCATGAGATGGCCGCCGTGCTTCGGCAATTCCGCGGATACGGACGCTGGAACGGTCAGAACGAGAGCGCGCATTGAGCAGCAACGCCACCGGCTTCCCCGCAAACCCCTCGGGACACTTTGATTTCGACACCATGCGCTGGTCGGTGGATCATCTGGAGATGATCGATCAGCGCGTCTTGCCCGGCGTTGTCAGATACCTGCCGTACTGGAGCGCCGCCGACGTCAGCGCCGGAATTCGTGACATGGTGGTACGCGGAGCGCCGGCGATCGGCTGTGCGGCCGCCTATGGCATTGCGCTGGAAGGTTTGCGTCTGAGGGATGCCGCGCCCGAGGACTTCGAGCGCGGACTTGGCGCTGCCGACCAGATGTTGCGCGCCAGTCGTCCAACGGCGGTCAATCTGGCGTTTGCGCTGGATCGCATGCAGATCATTTTAAAGAACGCGAGCGGATCGGTCGCGCAGCGCGCCGCGCGCCTGCTGCAAGGCGCGCATGATATCGCTGCCGACGACGTCGACGTCAATCGGCGCATGGGAGCGTATGGTGCAGCGCTGTTGCCAGATGGCGCGCGCGTGCTGACGCACTGCAACGCCGGGGCACTGGCTACCTTCGGCCATGGCACGGCGCTTGGCATCGTGCGTTCCGCGATTAGCAGCGGCAAGCGCATCTCAGTTGTGGCTGACGAGACCCGTCCCTTTCTGCAGGGGGCCAGGCTGACCGCCTGGGAGTTGCAGCAGGACAACATTCCGGTGACTCTGATCACGGACAACATGGCGGGCTATCTGATGAGTCTGGGCCAGATCGACGCGGTCATCGTCGGGTGCGACCGCGTGGCGGCCAACGGAGATGTGGCCAACAAGATTGGCACATACATGGTGGCAGTACTGGCCCAGCGGCATGGCATTCCGTTTTACGTCGCCTGCCCGCTGTCGACCATCGATCGCACTATGGCCGACGGCAGCCAGATACAGATCGAGGAACGGCCTGCAGCCGAAGTCACGGGTTTTGGCGAGCAGAGCTGGGCGCCGCTCGGGGTCGCGGTACGCAACCCGTCATTCGATATCACGCCGGCCGACCTGATCACCGCGCTTGTGACCGAACGTGGCGTGGTGCGTGCGCCTGATCTGGCGGGTGTTGCGGCGCTGTTCAATGACGCGTCGGACCAGCGGCCAGCCGGTACTTCAGGCGACTGAACTGGCACCAGGCGCGCCCGCTGCCGTGGTTCGCGCTGCGATCAGGTTGCTGAGCAGCACCAAGGCGACCCCGATCAGTGTGGCAAGCACCCGGTCATAGAGCAGCTCGTATGATCCTGCATGGCTTGCGGTGAGCAGGAGCAGCACCAGCGGTGCCATCACGGCCGAATAGGCCAGATAGTTGCGATCCTCGAACCACTTCCTCAAAGCACCGAGAACGATCAGCAGGCCGATCAGCACACCCTGTGGAAACGTGACGGCAAGTGTGAGTCCGGTCGCGAGCACTCCGGCCACGGTTCCGAGGGTGCGCTGCGTGGCGCGCAGCGGCCAGATCTCGAACTGACGTGGGCTGACGAGTGCCACTGTGACGGTGATCCAGCCGAAGTGATGCTGTGGCAGTAACAGTCGCACTCCGAGCGACAAAAACAATCCGATCGCAAGACGAACAGGAAAGTCCCAGAAGGAGCGCTGTTGCAGTTCGCGCGCCACACGCTTGAGTTTGCTAAGCGCACCCGGCTGCGCTTTGCGCGGCTGCTGCTCGGCCCCATCACCTGGTGTGAACATTGCCACCACGGCGACGAACAGCGCGGTCCAGGCGATGCCAGCAAAGATTGCCAGGGCGAGGCCGCCTGGTCTGCTGCTCGTCTCGAGCGCGTTGGCGAAGATGATCAGGAACAGCATGAACCTGATGACACCGATCGCGACTTCGCGACTAAAACGCATCAGCAGCACGCTGCCCGATGCGAGCAGGATAGTGGCGATTTCAGACCACAGGCCGCGACCGCTCAGCAGGTAGGCGAATCCTATCGAGAGGCTTGCCGCCAGGAAAGCGGACAACGGCGCTTTCAGCCGGTTGCTCAAACCATTCGCGTGGCTGACGCGCGACACCGAAAGGGCGCCAAGTGCGGCGCCCAGTCCAAGCGGCAATTGACCTTGACCTGCCGCTAGAATCAATGGTGCTGCGACTGCAAGACCGCCCAGCAATGCATTCAGTAACGAGCAAGGCTGACCCTGGTACTTGTGCTGTGGCAGCAGCGCCTCTCTTAAGTGCTGCTGGATCGGGACCCAAGAGAGCATAAAGACATGAGTGGTTATTTAATACGCATAGCGTAGTATATGGGAATCCAGCACACCGAGGAAGACTCAACCGACCTGATGCGAGCGGTGCTGGCGCTCAGCCGAGCCTTGCGGCGCGCGCGCGCCGCCGACGGCGTCAGCCTGCCTTGCATCTCGATTCTGGCGACACTCAAACGCATGGGCGCGTTGCCCGCAGCGCGCCTGGCTGCAGAAGAGCGGCTCGCGCCACAGTCGCTCACGAGGCACCTGAGCGATCTGCTTGAGCGTGGCTACATCGTCCGGGAAAAGAGCCCGCTCGACGGCCGCCAGCTGCTGGTGGTAGCAACCGAGCCGGGACTGACGGCGCTAAGGCGCGATTTTGTGGCGCGCCGCAGATGGCTCAAGCAAGCCATGGACGCTGCCTTGAGCCGCGAGGAGCGCGACATTCTGGTGCGGGCCAGTGAGCTGCTGCTGAAGCTGTCGCGCTACGACAGCCACCTTGGCTAACGATCCAATTCCGGGTAGTGGCGAAAAATCCCTTCGGTACTAAACGGCAGGCGTCGAGGCGAGCAGAGATAGGCCGCGAGGTGCGGTAGATGGGGCACCTGATCGTGCACGCGCATTAAGCGCGGGAATTTCCGCGCAAGGCGCCGGGTCGCTTTCGGAAAAGCGTATTGCAAGCCGTCGATTACCTGAAACATGGACAGGTCGAGGTAGGTCAGGCGCCTGCCCACCAGCCACCCCTGCCTGGCGTCATTGCGGGCCGCCACGTCTTCGAAATATTGGAGGTATTTCGGCACGCGCGATTTGAGAAAATCTTGTGAACGTTTTTTGGCAGCAGCCTTCTGGTCTTCGTAATAGGCGCTCGCGCTGATCGGATGGTGCGTGTCATGCACCTCGGCCACCAGATCCGTCACGGTCAGCTGCAGCTGGTGAGTCCACAATCTGCCCGCTTCTGATTTCGGTGCCAATCCATGCTGGTCGCCGAGATACAGCAAGATGTTGGCGGTTTGCCCGATCAACAGCTTTCCGGCCTGCAGGAAAGGCGGGGCAAAACTTGGCGTGACAAGCGCGCTTTGGGGTAACGGCCGCGCCAGAACGCCTTCTCCCTTGGTGCGCGCTACATCATCATACGGTGCGCCAGCAGCCTCCAGTGCGAGCCGCACAAACTCGCCACGACCCTGGATAGTCGGCCAGTAGAACAGCTGGTACTTCTTCATGTGTGTCTCCAAATCGTGAGCTTACGATAGCGCACGTCAGTCTTGGCTCAGCAACGGCTGGTCCAAACGCTCGACGCGCATTTGCGCCCATCCACTGCTACAAGCAGTGTTCGCGCTTGCTACGACGTGCCGCCGGGGCATGACTCATGCAACTCATGATGGACCGACTGCAGTGCGCCGCTGCGTGCGCCGCAGGAACTCACAGGAGACGACAATGGGTATCAACGATCTGGATCTGCATGAAGAGGCATACCGGCGCCATTACCAGGACGAATATGGTGTGCTGGGCGACAGCTACGACGACTATGCACCGGCCTATCGCTACGGCTCGACGCTGGCCGCCGATGACCGGTTTCGCAACGCTGATTGGGATACCGTGGAGCCACAGATCCGCACCGACTGGGAAGAGCGTTATCCCTCCAACGCATGGGAGCGTTTCAAGGCTGCGATCCGCCACGGCTGGGATCGGATTACCAGCACGGTCTAGCCAGACGTGGCTACCGCAACAACCGCGCCCCTTAGATGCACCGGCGCGGTTGTTCTTTTTGGCTGATCCACGTTACATTCCTAGCGTTCCTCCTCCCGCTCTAGGTTATTCGTCACGTGCATATGATCAAGCCAGTACTGCTGGGACCTGCGGGGCCGGCCAGTCGCAATCGGTTTATCGCTTTTCTACTATGCGGCATGGCGGTGCTGTTCATGGTCTGGGCCGGCATGCTGGTTCTACTACTGGGCGGCTTGCTGTCCTATTCGCTGATCAGCGCCGCGCTGCGCACATTGCGCGCGCGCCGTTTTCATCCTGGCCCGGCCAAAATCATTGCAGCGCTCGGATTTTTCGTGGGCGTAGCTGCCTTGATCGCATTGTTGAGCTGGGCCCTGCATGTGATGCTGCATGACGGTGCCGGCTTTCACGAACTGTTCGTGCGCATGGCCGACATCCTGGCCTCGGCGCGCGCCTGGCTGCCCGATTCGCTCAGTACCATGCTGCCTCAAAGCGACAGCCTCGTCGCGGCCACTGTCGAATGGCTCAAGGGCCATGCGGCGGAACTGGGCTTTGTCAGTCTCGACGCTTTAAAGCAGATCGGCTACGCACTGATCGGGATGGTGCTCGGTGCCCTGGTGGTGCTCGGGCAGCACGATCAACCGACCCCGGTAGGTCCGGTCAGCCTCGGTCTGCTGCAGCAGGCTTCGTCGCTGCGTCGCATGTTCGTGCGCGTTGCGTCAGCGCAGATCAAGATTTCGGCCGTCAATACTGCCTTGACCGCGATCTACCTGATGGTGGTGTTGCCACTTTTTGGGGTCCATTTACCGCTCACAAAGACGCTCACCACGGCCACTTTCCTGGCCGGCATGCTGCCTGTGGTGGGCAACCTGGTCTCCAACTCGGCCATTACTGTAATCAGCATTGGCTACTCCTTGCCAGTCGCAATGGCGTCGCTCGGATTCTTGATCGGCGTGCACAAGTTCGAATACTTCCTCAACGCGCGCATCGTCGGTCATGAGATCAATGCGCGTTCGTGGGAGATTCTGTGCGCCATGGTGCTGATGGAGCGCTGCTTTGGCTTGCCTGGAGTCGTCATCGCGCCGATTTTCTATGCCTGGCTCAAGTATGAATGGCAGCAGTGGGACCGGCCTGTGATCGCCACCGCCGAAGCGGTTTCTTCCTAGGTCGGCTCGCCACCAGGCGCGAGATAGCGCTGCTTTCCGTTATGACCACGCCGCGAACGCCGCACGTCCACTTCGTCAAGACTGACGTCTTGACCACCTGGCCAGATATCGGGCAACTCGACGACCGCGACATCGACGTCGCCGAAATTGCGGCGCGCCTGCGCGGCGGTACCAACAGCTGGCTGGTGCAAACCTATCTTCAGCTGGCCCGCCGCCTGCGCGCTGCAGGCGTCAATTGCAGTATAGGCGCAGCGTTTCAGCCGGGCGCGGTCAACATCGCGCATCGCGACACCCTGAGCCGCCTGCGCTTTGCGTACCTGGACTGCTATGTGATCGGCATTCGCGCCGATCGTGCGCAGCTCAAGCTGTGCGACTTCGAGGTGCTGCAAAACGAGATCGAACCGGACAGCGACCTGCAGATCGGCATCCCGCTCTGGCCGCAGCCGGGAATCCTGCCGCGTCGGGCGGAACGGGCGCGCCGTATCGAATGCATCGCCTATTTCGGCCGCACCGGCACTGCCGCACCTTGGCTGCAATCGGCCCGTTTTCAGGACCAGATCGGCGCGCTCGGCGCCCGTTTCGAGATTCGCGAAAACCGCTGGTTTGATTATCAGGAGGTGGATGTAATTCTTGCGCACCGGCTCGAAGCACCTGTCATGGTGAGTCACAAGCCGCCCAGCAAGCTGATCAACGCGTGGCTGGCCGAAACGCCCGCCATGCTGGGCGACGAGCCGGCATTCGTCAATTTGCGCCGTTCGCCGCTCGATTACCTGTCAGTCACGAGTCCGGATGACGTGGTCCGTTCGCTGCTGCGGCTCAAAAGCGAGCCAGCCCTGTTCGGCGATATGGTGCAAAACGGTCGTGTGCGCGGGCGCGACTACAACGCTTTGGCGTTGCGCGAGCGCTGGCTCGATCTGCTGCTCAATCGCCTGATCCCCCGATACCTTGCAGCACCCAAGGACAAGCGCCTGTCCGGCCTTTATGCACTGAGCCGTGCGTTTCTCGAACAAAAGAGCATCACTTACCGGTTCCGGCGTGACTACGCGCGGCAGCGCGCCGTCATCGAAGAACAAGAGAGAGCCGCTGCAAGCGGCTGAAACGTTTGAAATCAGGGCACACCCTGCCTGCCTCGAATAACCTTTGACGCCCAGGGGAAATCGCGTATCATCTAGCCAGCTTGGACCGCCCGGGTCGATAGGCACCCTTTTTCGGCCTAACGGGAGTGCAATCTCACTGCATCCCCGGGCAGAACGTCGAGTCAGACGTCCCCCAAAACAATCACCGTCGGACCTGCGCTCTCGTTGACGCGAGCTTTAGCGGAATTGCTCCGCAGCGTGAAGCCATGACGCCCGTCGATTTTCGAACGCCGCAATACTTGCTCCCCACGGAGCCGCATGAACACATCTGAAGCCAAAAAAGTGCTGGAGACGGCGCTCCTGTGTGCGCATGAACCGCTCGGACTGAGCGATCTCAAGCGCCTTTTCGACGACGAACTCAATGCCGACACGCTGCGTGCGCTGCTCGACGATCTGCGCCAGTCATGGCTCGACCGCGGCCTTGAGCTGACGGCGCTTTCGACCGGCTGGCGTTTTCAGAGCAGACGCGAGATGCAGATTTACCTGGGCCGCCTCAATCCGGAAAGGCCGCCCAAATATTCCCGCGCAGTCATGGAGACGCTCGCCATCATTGCCTATCGCCAGCCGGTCACGCGTGGCGATATCGAAGACATACGGGGCGTGACGGTTTCGACCCAGGTGATGAAAGCGCTCGAAGAGCGCGGCTGGGTCGACGTTATCGGCCATCGCGACGCGCCGGGACGACCTGGCCTTTACGCCACGACACGACACTTTCTTGATGACCTCGGGCTGCGTTCACTTGACGAACTGCCGCCGCTTGAAGAGGCAAGCACGGAAGACTCTTTTTCGGCCGGAATCGGCTCAACTCTGGAACAGAAGGTGATCGACTTTGCGCCGACTCCATCGTCACCCACTGCGCAGGCCCCGTCCTAAGGACGCGGTCCCGGGCGATCCTGCCCGGGCGGACCAGCCAGCTAGCGCGCAGGCCGCGGACGCCCCGTCTGCAGCTTTGCAAGACACCCAACCACGGCCGCAGGGTCAAGGCAAGCGGCCGCGCGGACGAGGCAAGCCGCAACGGCCGCCACGTCCTCAGCAAGGTGCGCGCGGGCCGGGCGGCAATGCCCCGGCTGCAGGCGCGGGCGCAGCGATGCCAGCGCTCAAGTTCGATCGCGAGGCATGGCGCCTGCAAGATGAAATTGACGGTGTTGAATGGGCCGCCGAACCGCTGCCAGAAGCAATCACGACAATCACGCCGCCGACCGCCGAAGCATCTGAATTCATCGATGAAGATTTCGATGAAGATGAACTAGAGGATCTGGCGGCGTTCGAGGACCAGCCGCCCCCGGGCTTCATCGATCATGGCCACACGCGCGTGCTGCGCAAGCCGCAGCGTCGTGTAGTGACCACTCCGGTTGATCCGGATGAAGAGCCCAAGCTGCACAAGGTGCTGGCCGACGCGGGCTTGGGCTCACGTCGCGAAATGGAAGAACTGATCATCGCCGGGCGAGTATCAGTCAACGGTGAACCTGCTCATATCGGGCAACGCATCACCGCAGAAGATCAGGTGCGCATCAATGGCAAATTGCTGCAACGACGTGTCGCGAGCCGGCCGCCGCGTGTGCTGCTCTACCACAAGCCCTCTGGCGAGATCGTCAGCCACGACGATCCCGAAAAGCGCGCCAGCGTGTTCGATCGGCTGCCCACGCTCAAGAGCGCCAAGTGGCTGGCCGTCGGCCGTCTTGACTTCAATACCGAAGGGCTGTTGATCTTTACCACCTCGGGCGACCTGGCCAACCGGCTGTCGCACCCGCGCTACGGATTTGACCGTGAGTACGCGGTGCGTGTACTTGGTGAACTGACCGACGAGGCACGTCGCCAGTTGACCGAAGGAATCGAGCTAGACGATGGTCCCGCCAGTTTCAGCCGCCTCGAACATGGTGGCGGTGACGGCGCCAACCAGTGGTACAACGTGATCATTTCCGAGGGTCGCAATCGCGAAGTGCGGCGCATGTTCGAAGCAGTCGGACTGACCGTTTCCCGCCTCATCAGGGTGCGCTACGGCCCGGTCTGCCTGCCGCGCGGTCTGCAGCGTGGTCGTTTTGAAGAGCTGCAAGGCCCCGTGGTGCAGCAGTGGTGTGCAGAACTCGGACTGAACAAGGGGCAGGGACAGCCCGCAGCCGGGCAGAAGTCCGCACCCTTCAACAAAAGTGGCGGATCCGGCCGTCCGGCCAAACCGGCGGGCAACCGCCGCAAGGGAGGTCCTCCGGGACATCATGGCCACGCCAACGGAGCGGGCGCCTCGCCTGGCAACGGTAATGGGCAGCCACGTGGCCCGCGTCCTGGCAACGGCACGGGCAATGGCTCGGCCACTCCAAGCGCGGCCGGCGGTGGGCGCAAGCCCGGCCCTGCCAAGGACGGCCCGCGCGGCCGCATCGATCCATTGCGCACCGCACTCGGATTCGCAGCGCCCCAGCCGGGCGGAGCCCGCGGCCGACCCAACATGTCGAGAAAGAGGCGGCCCGGCTAAGGTAAACGCTCCCGGCTATTGCTGCGGGAGCAAAAATCTTATATAATTCAAAGGCTAAATTAGGCAACCGGCACACCGGTTGCCGCAATAAGAAAGATGGGCGGCTCGCCCATTTTTTTTTCTCTAAAGCGAATGAATCGGAGCGCAGACCAGTGAGTTGCGTTTCGACGGGCAAGGCAGTCGGGGCAGGCAATGCAGCAGGTGGTGGAAACGGCTCTTTCTGGGCTTGGGTACGAGCTGGTCGATATAGAACGCGCACCGGGCGGGGTTCTTCGGATCTTTATTGACGGTCCGAATGGCATCACGATCGAGGATTGCGAGCGCGCCAGTCATCAGTTGGCGCATGCGTTCACGGCTGAGAACGTGGACTACGAGCGACTTGAGGTTTCCTCGCCCGGGCTCGATCGGCCGCTCAAGCGGCTGGCGGCCGTGACGAAGGAGCTGGTGGCGCAGGGCTGGAAGGTCGAGGCCGAGGGGTCGATCATCCACCCGGCCAGCGAGTTC
>CAZZVZ010000024.1:0-4395 GCA_964657655.1 Gammaproteobacteria bacterium
TCGCAGCAGGTGCTGCTGCGGGGGCTGGTGCTGGTGCTGGCGCTGCCGAAGTCGCAGCCGGGGCCTGCGCCAGGGCAGCCGACGGCGCAATGAAAGCAGCCGGTGCGGCAGCGATGAACAGGGCCACGGCCAGAGCGCGCAGCTTATTGGTTAAAAACATATTTCCTCCGATCAAAACAATGTAAGGCAGCGCGTCGCGCTGCTACCCAAACAAATTCGCCCAGACATCGAGCCGAAACAACTTCAAAAACCGCAAATCTAGTCAGACAGCTTGAAATCGATCTGCCATGCAAACGGCTGATCCGAGCCGCTCGGCGCGCACTTGAGCTGGCTGACCATGCTGGCGGCAACGTTGTCGAACATGCGGTTGCTCGATTGCACGTGGACGTCGGCGATCTCACCGTTGGCCTTGAGCGTGAAGTTGACCCGTACGGTCGCTTCGCTGATGCCCTTCTTGATCGCGGCGGCCGGATATTCGGCAGCGGCCTGCACCGCGTTCACGTTGGAACAGCCGGCGCGCACGTTCTTTGGACCGGCAGGCGCGGGAGCCGCCTGTGTTGGCGCTGCCACCTGCTGCTGATAGTTCTGCGGCGCAGGCGGTGGCGTCTGTGTGATGGCAACCACCGGCGGCGGTGCCGAGATCGGCACTTCTGGCGGCGGGATGAAGGGCGGTGGCGGAGCAGCCAGCTTGGGCGGCGGCGGCAGGTTCTGCGGCGGCGGTGGCGGAGGCTTGACCTCTTCGACGATCTTGACCTCGACCGGCTTCTTGACGGCGTCGACCACGCGTTGCGCGAGTCCGTTGACGAGCGCGTAGACCAGCAGAATATGAAATATGACTACAAAGGCAATTCCGACCAGATGCTTGGCGGGGTTCCTCTGCTGTTGTGCGAAATCCATCTACTTCCTCCGACGGGAGCCTGTTCCTCAACGACGTGAGCACGGCATTTCGCAAGGCCGTGCGGCTGGTCCGGTGCTTGTGGCAGCCGGGGGCGCTATTTGAGCAAATCCGCGATCTTACTGCAAACTGTTTCGAGTCCGAAATGTGACGGGCCGCTTGGCCGCGCTTTTCTTGCTCGCGGCTCAACACCGAAGGCCGCCCGATGCTACAGCAAGGACTATGCCGTTTTTCCGCGCCCTTTTGACCGGGCCTGCGGGCGGTAAACTGGGGCGCATCGCAGAACCGGCCGGGAAATGACTTCTTCAGAGCGCGCCATGCCCTCGCTTTCGACCTTCGCGGTGCTGCTCGCTGCGTTGGCTATGCTCGGGCCGTTTTCGATTGATAGTTACCTGCCTGCCTTTCCGGCCATTGAACAGGGGCTTGGCACCAGCGCGCTCGCCCTGCAGCAGACGCTGACCGCCTACCTGGTCGCTTTCGCCACCATGATCATGCTGCACGGCGCGCTGTCGGATGCCTTCGGCCGGCGCCGACCGATCCTGCTGTCGCTGGTGATCTTCGTATTCGCCTCGCTCGGATGCGCCTTTAGCCCCTCGATTCACGTGCTGCTCGCGTTTCGCATGCTGCAGGGCTTCTCGGCGGGCGCAGGCGTCGTGGTGGGACGCGCCATGATCCGCGACGCATACGCCGGCCCGAGTGCCGAGCGCCTGATGGCGCTGGTCACCATGATCTTTTCCATCGGGCCGGCAGTGGCCCCGGTGCTGGGCGGCTTCATCGTCACGAGCCTCGGCTGGCGCTGGATCTTCCATTTCATTGTGCTTTATACCGCCGTCCTGCTGCTGGCGGCTTGGTGGCTGCTGCCCGAGACTCTGGCGCCGGCGCACAGGAGGCCGCTTGCCGTCGGCTCGCTCTTCAAAAGCTATGTGCGCGTCTTCACGGCACGCAAGTTCCACTGTTATGCAGGCACGGTCGCGTTCAACTTCGCCGGCCTTTTTCTCTACGTTGCGGCAGCGCCCGTGTTCCTTCTGGTGCACTTAAAGCTCAATCCGCACCAATTCTTCTGGCAATTCGGGCCGACCGTGGCCGGCATCTTTCTCGGCGCGCTGGCGGTCAACCGCTTTGCCGGACGGGTTCGCCTGGTGTCACAGGTGCATGTCGGCTTTGTGCTGATGGCTGCCGCCGCGCTCTTCAATCTTGGCTATCACCTGGCTTTCGCCCCGGCACTGCCCTATTCAGTGGCGCCCTTGTTCATCTATTGCGTGGGCATGTCGCTGGTCGCGCCTGGGGTGACACTGATGGTGCTTGACCTGTTTCCGGAAATCCGCGGTGTCGCAGCGTCGTGCCAGTCGGCCACCCAGACCATGCTGGGCGCAGCGATCGCCGGACTGGTGGCGCCGCTGCTGGCACCCTCTGTGGTCTGGCTTGCTCTCGGACAGTGCACCTGCGTGGCCCTGGCAGTCCTCGGCTGGCGCATGGCGGGCAGCCACGTCATCTCGCAGGTACTGGCTGTGGTGCCGGCGTCGCCGCAGCGGGTGGGCAGTGTTAAAGTGATTTCCCCGGCGGGGACGAAAACGCCCCGCATCTGACTGGCGCAGACCAGTGAAGTACGAGGAGACTATGTCCGAGCCGTTGCACTACCGATTCTGGCCGAAAGGTCTGCCAACCCATCTGGACCTGCCCAGGACCAGCATCTATTACAACCTCGAGGTGGCCGCCAAGCGCTACCCCGATCGCATCGCGACCGTGTTCTACGACTCGGTCATGACCTATCGCGAGCTCAATGAGGCGGTGATTGCCCTGGCGGGTTATCTGAGCGGGCGCTGCGGCGTGAAGCGCGGCGACCGGGTCATGCTGTTCATGCAGAACAGCCCGCAGTTCATCATTGGCTACTACGCGATCCTGCGTGCCGATGGTTTTGTGGTTCCGGTCAATCCAATGCTCAAGACCGAAGAGCTGCGTCATTACGCGCAAGACAGTGGCGCTTGCGCCGTGATCGCCGCGCAGGACATCTTCGCGCAGGTCGAGCCGCTGCTTGCCGGACGCGGCGGCCTGGCCAGTCTGAAGAGCGCGATTGTTGCTGCCTACAGTGACGCGCTCACCACCAAGACCGATCTGCCGATCCCTGAATTCGTGAGCGCACCGCTCAGTATTGAAAGCAGCGATTGCGTGGTGACCATGCAGCACGCCATCGCAATAGGCCTGGTGCCAGGCCCGCATCTGAGCGGCCCGGACGACATGTGTGTCATGCCCTATACCTCGGGCACCACAGGCAAGCCCAAAGGCTGCATCCATACCCACTCCACCGTGATGCACACCGCGGTGGCCCAGGTGGTGTGGGGCGGACAGTTCAACATGACCATGCTTGGCGTGGTGCCGCTGTTTCACGTGACCGGCATGCAGGGCTGCATGAACGCCGTGATCTTTGCTGCCGCAACAGTGGTGCTGATGCCGCGCTGGGATCGAAACGTCGCGGCCGCCATGATCGAGCGCTACCAGATCACCGCCTGGACCAACGTGCCGACCATGGTGGTCGATCTGCTGTCGATGCCCGACATCGGGCGCTACGACCTGTCGAGCATGAAGCGTGTCTCGGGCGGCGGCGCTGCCATGCCAGAAGCCGTGGCCCAGAAGATGCGCGACATGTGGGGCATCGATTTCATCGAGGGCTACGGTCTGTCAGAGACCATCGCACCATCGCACAGCAATCCGCCCGAACGTGCCAAGAAGCAGTGCCTGGGCGTGCCGTTCTTCGACACCGAGTGTTACATCGTCAATCCGGAAACGCTCGAGGAGGTCGCGCAAGGCGAGACCGGCGAGATCATCACGCACGGACCCCAGGTCTTCAAGGGCTACTGGAACGACCCCGAAAAGACACGTGATGCCTTCATCGAGTTTCGCGGCAAGAAGTTCTTTCGCACCGGTGATCTGGCGCGCATGGACGAAGACGGCTACTACTTCATGGTCGACCGCCTGAAGCGCATGATCAATGCCTCGGGCTTCAAGGTCTGGCCGGCAGAAGTTGAACTGATGCTGTATCGCCATCCGGCGATCCAGGAGGCGTGCGTGATCGGTGCCTCGGACACCTACCGCGGCGAGACGGTCAAGGCCGTGGTGGTGCTCAGGCCCGAGTACAAGGGCAAGGTGAGCGGTGAAGAGATCATCGAATGGGCGCGCGAACAGATGGCATCCTACAAGGTGCCGCGCATGATCGACTTCATGGATGCCCTGCCAAAATCCGGCACCGGCAAGATCATGTGGCGCCTGCTGCAAGAACAGGAGGCCGCGAAGGAGCTGTCCGATGTTAAGTGATACCGAACCTCCTCCCACTCAAAGCTGCGCGTCATCTAACAGGCAAGGAATCCGTATGGGCCTCGGGCTGGGTCTGTTGCTGCAGGAGCAAGAGGCCGCCAAGAAGCAAAGTGCCGAGGCGGCATGACGGGCCGGCCCGCCTGGCCCTCTTCTGGTGATGGTACTGAGGCAATGGCGAGGTGACGCGCACG
>CAZZVZ010000024.1:4405-16182 GCA_964657655.1 Gammaproteobacteria bacterium
CGTCACCTCGCTCTGTTTCTTCATTTTCATTGAGTAAACCACGACGGACCAGTGAGCCTCTGGCACACTGCCGCCATGGACGCCCGCACACTTCTGGTTGAGGCTACGCTGCTGATGCTTTTGAACGGCGGTGTGCTCGGCTTGATGCATCGGGGCTTGTCGGCCGATGTTCAGTCAAGCGCCAAGGACTGGCGCATCGGCACCCTGATTCTTGCGAGCGGCAGCATTCTGCTGGCGCTGCAAGACCAACTGCCTGGCAGCTTCTTGGTGACCGTCGGCAACGGCTGCCTGATGCTCGGGCTAGCGCTCTACTGGCGCTCGGTACGCCGCTTCGAAGGCCTGCCCGACAGCGCGTGGATCTTCACGCCTGTGGTGCTCGGAGTCATCGGTATTTTCTGGTTCGCCGCGATCATGCCGAGCTTCGCGGTCCGGGTACTGGTCGCAACGCTGGCATGGATTGTCCCCTTGATCGGGGCCGCCTGGCTGCTCATCAAGCGTCGAGCGGAGCAACGATTCGTCAGCCGTTCTGTGCTCGCTGCAATCATGGGGTCTGTGATCGTGACGATGCTGCTGCGTGCCCTGTATTTCCTGACCTATCCGTATCGAACCGCTTCGATCCTCGACAGCAGCGATCTGGTCAGCGGCATCACACCCTTCTTGCTGTGTCTTTTGCCCGTGATTGGCACGACATGTTTTCTCATGATGTGCTCTGAGCGGGTGCAGCGGCTCTGGCAGTCTGCCGCCGCGACCGATTTCCTTACAGGCTTGCCCAACCGCAGGACGATCAGTGCCACCGCCGAGGCGCGTATCAACGCCGCGCGCCGGCTTGGAATTGGACTTGCCATCGCCATTATTGACATTGATCATTTCAAATCGATCAACGATCAATTCGGCCATGAGGCAGGTGATCGCGCTCTAAAACACGTCGCCAATGTGCTTGCCAGCAATTCTCGCAGCGCCAACATGGTGGGACGCATTGGTGGCGAGGAGTTCGTGGTGCTGATCGAAGTGTCCTCCAAGAACGAGGCACTGGTGGCCGCGCAGCGGTTACGAGCCGCGCTTGAACTTGCACCGGTCGTGATCAATGATCAGGCACTGACCCTGACGGTGTCGATTGGATTGAGCGAGCTGCTGCCCACCGACCGGGACTTCAGCACCATTCTCGGCCGCGCAGACAGTGCCATGTACCAGGCCAAGCAGAACGGCCGCAATTGCGTTGTAATGTACCAAAGCCCCGAACTTGCCGCGATCTCGTAGCGGGGCGAAGATGCAACAGCGAGCAGGCGGCGTACACGGTCAGGCCGTCGAGCCGCTCTGACGCTTCCTAGCCCATGGTCGCTTGGCGACTGATGGTCGGCCTGTCCCACTTACTGGAATCCTCGATGCGATACCTCAAGTCAAGCCTGTTTGCGTTGCTGCTGTTCGTGAATTTCAGCGCGCAAAGCGCATATGCGGCAAATCTAGATGTCTGCGCGGCCGTGCCGATCACCAAGGTCAATGAGCTGGCTCATTTGAATCTCGTCGGGGTGCGCGCTGATGTATCGGAGGAAGCCCACAGTTACGGTTGTGCCTATGGAAGCGGCGGCCTAGTATCAATTAGTTTCATCCGGCCAGGAGGCGCTGCGGCCTGGTCACGCACCAGTAGCAGGTACCCCAATGCGACCGTTGTGGCCGGCCTTGGCGACAAGGCGGTCTATGACAAGCGGCTGGGGACGATTGCATTATTCGGCGATATGGTGATCAACGCCTTCGTTCCGCTTGGGACGATGAGTGACTCCCAAGCAATGGCGGTTGAGAAGTCGCTGATTCTGGCCTTACGCGAGCGAGTCTAGCCAGTCGCGAGCCGCCCCAAGTATTGCGTATCTCCCCGGTTGTAGCTGTGCGCCTGATTTACAAGAAGGATGCCGTATGGACTTCGAACAGGGTTTGTTGCTACATCAGCAAGAAGCCGCCAAGACGCATCAAGCTGAGGCCGCCTGAAGCGCTCCCTCACCCTTGTCCGACGCCACTTCATTTCAGCTCATCTTCGAGACCGGCAAGTCGCACGCGGTAGCCGGGCGCCTCGACCAGGCACTGCGGGCGTTTGAAGAAGCTCGCGCGCTGGAGCCGTGTTCGGTCGATCTGCTGGTCGAGTATGGCTATGCATTGAAGGATGTGCGACGTCTCGAAGAGTCGCGCCAGGCCTTTTCAGCTGCGCACGATATCGATCCACGCAGTGTGCGCGTGCTGAACGGCTATGGCCTGGTGCTGGCTGATTTGGATCGAAGCGTTGAGGCCTTGAAGTACTTTACGGCTGCACTCGCGCTGCAACCGGGTCAGCCCCTGGTGCTGAGCAATGCAGGCGCGATCCTGACCCGGCTTGGCCGCATCGACGAGGCCATCGAGGCGTGCGTCAAAGCGCTCGCCGCACGTCCGGAATTCGCGCCGGCCCTGATTCACCTCAGCCTGGCACTTGCCGCGACCCCACAACCGTATCGTTACACAGAGGCGCTGCCGCTGCTGGCCGACACGGCATCGACCGACGCCACCGTGATGCAGGGAAAGGCGATCGCGTTACAGACCCTCAACCGCGATGGCGAAGCACTGGATGTGCTCAGGCGTGCTGCGGCGCGCGATCCGAATGACGTGGTGGCAGCGGCTCTGCTCTCGACGCAGGCGTTGCTGATGGGCGATTTTGAAACCGGCTGGAACACCTTCGAGGCGCGCTGGCAGGCGCCAGGCGGCGCCGAACGACCATACGCCGATCAGATCAAGACGCCGATCTGGGATGGCAGCGCGCCGCTCGCTGGCAGATCGTTTTTCGTCTACACCGAGCAGGGCCACGGCGACACCATCCAGTTCAGCCGCTACTGTGCCCTGTTGGCAGAGCGTGGCGCAAAAGTCTTCTTCGCTGTGCAAGATGCGCTCGAGCCGGTGCTGCGCGGGCTGCCCGGTGTGACGCGCCTTTTGACCAGCGGGCAGGCGGTACCGCGCTTTGATCTGCACAGCCCGGTGATGAGCCTGCCGCGCGCCTTTGGAACCCGTCTTGACAGTATCCCGCCGCAAGCAAGGCCACTGGCGGCGCTGCCTGAGCGCCTGCAGAAATGGCAGCGACTGCTCGGTCAGAAGCAACGCCCGCGCGTGGCGCTCGCCTGGTCGGGCAATCCAGCGCACAGCAATGACCTGAACCGATCCATGCCGCTTGCCGCGCTGCTGCCCCTGTTTCGGCTTGAAGTCGATTTTGTCAGCCTGCAGCGCGCAGTGCCTGGCGCTGACGAGGCGCTGCTCGGCGCTGCCGACAGGCTCGTCGATCTGCGCGCCGAGATCGATGACTTTGGCGACATGGCCGCGATCGTGGCGCTCAGCGACGTGGTGATCTCGGTCGATACGGCAAGTGCCCATCTGGCCGGCGCGATGGGTGCCGTCACCTGGATCTGTCTGCCGCGACGTCCGGACTGGCGCTTTCTTCTTGATCGCAGCGATACGCCCTGGTATCCCAGTGCACGTTTGTTCCGTCAGCCGCAGGCCGGGGACTGGCCGTCGGTGGTCAAGCAGCTCGAGCACGCCCTGCGCGACAGGTTTGGCGTGGCAGCATGAGGCATGCGTCTTCTAGCGCAGGCGGCGCATGGCCAGCAGCGTGCAATCGTCTTCGAAGGTATCTGAGTGGCAGAAGCTGACTGCGTCGGCCAGCACTTCGCGTAACGTCTCGAAGAGCGGCATCTGAGCGGTTCTCTCGAGGGTCGTCATGCATCCGCGAGCCGAGTATTCCTGACCGTTCGGATGGCTCGCCTCGGTAATGCCGTCGCTATAGCAAAGGAGCGTGTCGCCGACTTCGAGCTGTACGGCAAGCGAGCTGAAGCGGGCGCCTGGAAAGGCACCAATCAGCGGACCCTTGGGAAGCGCCAGCAGCTGTGCCGGACCCGCGTGAGGACGCACGATCGGTGGGCAGTGGCCGCCGTTGGAGTAGGTCAGCACCCCGGAGCGGGTCTCGAACACGGCGCAGAAGATGGTCACGAAAAGATTGGTCTCGTTGCCGGCGCACAGCCGCTGGTTGAGCGCGCGCAACACCAGATCCGGCTCGGAGTGGTTCATCACCAGGATCGGCAGCAGTCCGACGATGCGTGCCATGAACAGGGCAGCCGCAATGCCATGGCCCGACACGTCGCCCACGCACAAGAACAGGTGCTCCTCATCGATCAGGAAGGCGTCGAAGAAATCACCACCAACGCTTGAGGCTGCCTCCATCAGGCCACACACTTCGATATCGTCGCGCTCGGTGAACATCGGTTTTTGCAGCGGCACCATGCTGGTCTGAAGCGCGCGCGCGGCATCGAGCTCGCGGCGCAGATGCTCCAGGGTGAGCTGCTCGCGCAGCGCCGCGAAGGCGATCTCGTTGGTGCGCCGCACGCGTTCTGTCAGGGTTAGCGCCAGGTTGCTGGCGATTCCGGGCAGCGTCATGAGGCGGTCCCAGAAATCCTCGCGCGACAGCCGCAACACGCGCGCCTTGCTATCGGCGATCACGTGGGCCGAGACCGGCTTGCCGTCGATCACGGACATTTCACCGAGCACCTGCCCGGCATCGATCGAGATTGCCCGGTCGGCGCGTGCGTGGCGATCGAGGTAGGCGCTCAGGTGCCCGGACAGCACGATGTAGACGCACTGATTGCTCTGGCCGATCTCGAGCAAGATCTCGCCTTTTTGCACCTCGACGATGGCGCACTCGCCAATTGCGTCTTCCACGGCAGCGGGATCGGCACCCTTGAAGAGCGGGATCCAGCCGATGCCGCGGCTGCGGCGTTCAAGAGCTTGTGCCTCGTGACCGATGCGCTTCGACTTGCGCCGTTCAGGGCCGCGCCGAAAACGTGGCGAGGAAGAGGCGTCCTCGCTCACAAGGCACTGCGTGTCCAGCGCACGCCAATACTCAGATGATTCAAGCCATGCTCCCTCTTGTACTCGAGCACATCTGCGTTGCTGCGAATCATGACGAGTCCAAGCCCGCCAGGCTCGACCGTCTCGAGCGATTGTGCGCCGTTTTTTGCAAGCGCTGAAAGCGGGTCGAACGCGGTGCCGGCGTCTTGCACGTGCAGCTGCGCCTCGCCTTGGGCGGCGCCCTGTGTGACATGCAGATCAAGCGTGATGTCCTGACGCAAGGCCAGCGGTCCGCCGTGGCTCAGCACGTTGGCGAGCGCTTCGTGCAGGCACACGTCGAGTCGCTCGATGGCCTTGGCCGGCACCTCGAATCGGGCGCAGACCCGGTGTAGCCAGTCACCTGCCACGCGAATCGATGCAAGCTCGGGCCTGAGCGAAAGCTGTTCGGCTTGAAGCGGGAGATGCGGACCGTTCAAGCGCGGCGATCAGCCGACAAGCCCGGCTCGAGCCTTAGACTCGTCTGTAAACAGCGGCACCAGTTCGTCAATGCCGGTGGTCTCGAGAGTTTCCGACACGCTGGTGTCTGGCGTGACCAGCAGTGCCATGTGGCCGCCCTTCATCTGCAGCGCCTTGGCGTTGGTGATGATGGCCCGAATCGCGATCGAGGCCAGGAAATTGACCAGGCGCAGATCGACCAGCACTTTCTTGGCGCTGGTCGCCGACAGGGCCGTGAAAGGCATCTCGATCTCCGATATCCCCTTCATGTCGAGGCGTCCGGACAGCTTGATGAGCCGAAAATCCTCGCTGACGTCTTCGAACTCGATGGCCATGGCTTTGCATGCTCCTGGAAAAAATTGATGGCACCGCCCGCCAAACAGGGCTGTTTCAGCAAACCTTACATCATGCGCGCGAGTTATGACATATTCGCGTATCGAGTCGCAATGGCTCTTTTGCGTCCACCAAAGGATCGAGCATGAGGAACCGGTTTGCCAGGCTGTCGTGGGTCACTGCAGTGACCCTCCTTGCCATCTGTCTTGATGCCAGTGCTCAGTCGGCCGATGAGGCGGCGATCCGCAGCGCCCGGACGATTCAGACCAAGGCGATTGCCGATGGCGATCTGGACCTGGTGCAAAGCTACTGGACTTCGGACGTCACCATCCGGCGCGCGCTCGGTCAGCCGCTCGATGGCGCTGCGGCTGCACGCAAGGTGATGGAGCCCACGCCCGGATCGAGCACGGCTCCCTTGATCTATCAGCGACAAAGCGTATCGGTGACAGTCAGCAGCAACTGGCCATTGGCCTACGAGGAAGGCGTCTGGTCGGGGTATGTCGGAGATGTCTCGACCCCCGCCGTGATCGGTGGGCGTTATTCTGCGCAGTGGGTCAAGCGTGACGGCAAGTGGCTGATTCGCGCCGAAGTGTTCGTGGCGCTGACCTGCTCGGGCAGCGCCTGCAAGGCGCCGGCGGCGCCGTAACGGCTCGCAGGCGGTGCGTTTCACGACGCGCCATCTTGCCCCCACCATGGCCAGAAATGCTGCGAGCTCAAGGTCCGCTAGCGCGGACCGGCAGGCTCTGCGGTGCTGCGCTGGCGCGTGACTGCTTGTGACAGAAATTGCTCGAGTGCCCGCACAGGCGCCTCATCGTCGAATAGCAGTGCTCGCCTTTGCGCGATGCGTTCGCGCGCGGCGCCATTGAACGCCTTGTCGCTCACAAGGCGCACCACCAGGGCGACGAAGCTGGTGCGGTCGGCGGCGACCAGTTCGCTCATGCCGATGCGATGCAGCACGCCGCTGGCCAGGCGCCCGCGCAGGAACCTGCCTTCCAGGGTGGCGACCGGCAGGCCGCATTCGATCGCCTGGATCGCGGTGTTAAAGCCCGAAAAGCCGATGGTGTCGACGAAAACATCGGCGGCCAGCATCAGGCCGTGAAACTGGCCGAGATTAAGCCATGGCACGAAATGACAGCGTTCCGGGCTCAGCCCGGCACTGAAAAAGGCTTCCTTGATGCGTCGTCGAAACGCATGCGCCATGCTGGTGAATGCCGAGTCGAAGAACACCAGCTGGCCGCCTTCGGCCTGCGCTGCGATATCGACCAGCACCTGGTCGTGCAGCGGCGAATACTTGAAGGGGGTGCCCGGACAGATCAGGATCGGCAGGCGCGGGTCGAGCCCGAGCGTGGTGACATCGAGCGTGATGAGGGCTGGCTGCTCGAGCGGATAGTTGACGCCCAGATGAGGCAGTCGCACCAGCTGTTCGCTGTAAGCCTGTTGCGCATCGGCGGGCTCGAACAGGTCGGCGGAGATGTAGTAGTCAAGCGTTGGCAGGCCGCTTGTCTCCGGATGTCCCCAGGTCACGGCCTGGACCGGTGCCAGGCGCAGATTGGCAAGCTGCGAACTCAGCTCGTCCATGCCGATGCTGCCGTAGATCAGCGCATCACAACGGCTCGCTGCAATGCGCCTGGCCCAGTGCGAGGCGTCCCCAGCATCCTCCTCGAAGCGATCGACGTGTTGCCGGGCCCAGCTGGTTTCCTCATCGCGCTGCGACGACAGATGAAATGCGATCAGCTCGAAGCGTTGCCGGTCGAATGACTTGATCCATCCCTTGAGGATCGCGTGCCAGACCGAATGACGCGAAAAAAATGGCGAGGCCAGCCCGATGCGAAGTCGGCCCGACGACAGCGGCAGGGGCTCGCTTTTGGGTGCGGCGAGCGCGAGCTTGGTCTGCCAGGCCGTCGCGAGCCGCCCGCATAGCGCGCCATAGTGCTCCAGCATGTGACGGTGGTTTTCCTCGCGGTAGGCCAGCAGGAAGGGCAGATACTTGCCGAGGATCGCGCCCTGATCGAAGTCGTGCCCGGAACTCCAGTCCGAGAACCAGTTCAGGGCGGCCAGGAAGGGTTGCTCGTCGAGAGGGCTTGCCGCGAGCGGCCCGACGCAGGCAGGAAGATGCCCCATGACCCATGCGAAGCGGCTGGCGACGTGCTCCGGGAACTCCGTGAAGCAGCGTTCGAATTGGGCCAGGCCGTCCTGGTACTGGCCGAGCCGCTGCAGCGCAAGACCGAGCCCGAGGCGGACATCAGGGGTGCCGGGCGCGACTTCGAGCGCGCGACGGTAGCATTGCAGGGTGGTCTCGTCGTCGTGCTCGAAAGTGGCAAGATTGGCGCGCAACAGCAGCAGTTGCAGTGACTCTGGTGCAAGCATCATGGCCTGTTGGCACACGGCAGTCGCACGCTTGCGTTGACCGGTCTGAATCAGAAGTTCCACCAGATCCGAAGCGGCGAACCAGAATTCCGGTCCGCACCCAAGCGCCAGCTCGAGCTGCTCGATGGCCGCATCGGGGCGACCCTGTTCGCGCAGCATCTCGCTCAGCATCAAGTGCGGCTCGCCACGCGTTGGATCGAGCGCTGCCGCGCGCGTCAGGGCGGCCATGGCCTGCTCGGTCTGACCGGACTGGCGCGCGGCGTAGGCAAAACTAATCAGCGCGCCGACATCGTTGGGTGCCAGATCGATGAGTCGCTGGAAATTGTCGGCTGCACCCTGGAAATCCTTGTTCTGCAAGGCCGCTCGCGCAGCGCCGCGATAGCGTTCCAGCGGATGTGCCGCGCTGTCAGCGGGCAGGTCGCCCGCCTCACCACCTGCAGCCGGGCGCGTGCGACGGCCGCCCACGCTGCCACGCGCCTCGTCGTCATGGCTCTTGGAAGATGGTGCCAGCCAACGGCGAAGCCAGTTCTTCATGCCGGGCACCAGGAAGGGTCGCAATTCATAGGACGGCTCGGATTTATCGATCTTGAATCGATGCAACTGACAGCGAGTGTAGCCGCAACGGATGGCCCGGCCGGCGTTACAAAAGAGTGCTGGCTGCACCGACTGGAACATCGGCCACGTGTTAAGTTAGCCCATTGGCTGATCAGCAGTCGGGTCAGCGTCAAGGTGAGCTGCTGGGCGATAAGGCACACGATGATTTTCAAGCTGCTCAAGCAGGTCCCCGCCGCCTTGGCACGTTTTTCCGTCTACCACGTGCGCGCCGCATGGCACCCGGCCTGGCGCCCCGCGGCCAGCCAACCGGTCGCAGCGGTCTTGATTGCGGCCGCGCAGATCGACGCGCCGCCCGATCGGCCTGCGGTGAATCTCGATGCGCGCTACCTGGCGCCCAGCAATTGGCTGACCTATAAGGCCAAGGCAGAGCTGCCCGAGCTGCTGGCGGATGTTCTCTATTTACTGTGGCTGACGATTCCCAATGGTCACAAATGGTCGCAGTACTTCGCGACCTACCGCAAGGTGTTCGAGAAGCGGCGTGCCGAGCCGCTGCGCGTGCTTGAAATTGGCGTGTACCTCGGCTCTGGCCTGTCGCTCTGGCGCCAATACTTCAATCATGACCACACCGTCATCGTCGGCATCGACATCCAGCCCAATTGCGCCCAGTTTGCAGCACCTGCGCGCGGCATCGAGGTGCGTATCGGCAGCCAGTCGGATGCCAGCTTCTTGAAACAGGTGGTCGATGAGTTCGGTCCTTTCGACATCATCATCGACGACGGCAGTCATCACACGGCACACCAGATCCAGAGCTTCAATCATCTGTTCGACATGGGCCTCAAGGCAGGCGGCCAGTACCTGGTCGAGGACCTGCACGCCAGTTACTGGCCGGGCTGGAGAGACTCTGAGAAAACCTTCCTCGACATCTGCAAGGAGCTGATCGAGTTGATGCACATGCATTACAAGCGGGACGATCTGCCGCAGACCTTTGCGCGCCACGCAATCGATCAGCATGCGTCGATCTGTGTACCGGCCATCACCAAAATGCTGGGTGAAATCCGCATCTTCGATTCGATCGCACTGATCGAAAAGGTCGACAAGCCGTATCTGCCTTATTACCTGAGCCTCGAGAAATCGCCGGTTGGCGCCTAGACGGACCGGCAATGAACATTCGATTGCGCGCATGAGTCAGCCCGCCTTCATGTCTCCCAGAGCGGCGCTCGAACACGCCTTCGCACTTTATTCTGCAGGCGATCTGGCCGCTGCGCGAGCGGTGCTGGTGCTCGCCACAGAGGCGACACCGGACTACTTTGACGCCTTTCATCTGCTCGGGGTGATCTGTTTGCAGCAGGGCGAGACACAAGCCGGCGCGCGATATCTGGAGCGTGCGCTCGAGATCAATCCGGCGGCCAGTGACGTGCGGCTGCAGTGCGGACTTGCCCTGTTCGAGACCGGACAGCCCGAGCAGGCGCTGCATCAGTTTGACCTCGCGCTCGAGCGCCTGCCAGGCCATGCACAGGCGCACAACTATCGCGGTGTCTGTCTTCAGGCGCTTGGCCGAAAGGCGCTTGCGATCGCAAGTTTTGAAGCAGCGACGACTTCCGATCCGCAATTCGCAGAAGCCTATTTCAATCTGGGCAGTACCGCACTCGGGCTTAACGATCATGCGCGTGCACTGGCAGCGTTCGATGCCGCGGTCGCGCTGCAGCCTGACTATCCCGAGGCGCTGTACAACCGTGGCGTGGCGCTCTTCTCGGCAGACCAGATCGATGCTGCGATCGCAAGCTTCGACGCCGCGCTTGCCAAAAAGCCGGAGCTCGATGTTGATCGTGGCTATGCAGCCCTGGCGCGCTGGCATCGCTGTGACTGGCGTGACTATTCGTTCTGGCAGCAGCGCATCATCGACCTGGTGCATCAGAAGAAAACCACGGTCGGTCTGCAGTTTCTCGCGGTCAGTGGTGCGGCGGCAGATCAGCTGGCCTATGCCCAGGCAGCGGCCCTCGATGCGCCTGAGGTGGTGGCAGAGCCACTGCCCCTGCCGCCGGCAGGCGGCCGGATCAAGGTGGCCTACGTGTCTTCGGACTTTCGCGATCACGCCGTCAGCTATCTGATCGCCGGCGTGATCGGCCAACACGATCGCGCCCTGTTCCAAATCATCGGCGTGTCGCTGTTCAATGTGCCAGGCGATCCTTGGCAGGAGATCATGAAGCAGCGCTTCGACCGCTGGCTCGACGCCAGCAGCATGGCCGACGAGGACGTGACTGCCGAACTCAGGCGCATGGGCGTGCATGTCGCAATCGACCTGGGCGGGCTGACAGGCGGTGCGCGACGCGCCATCTTTACACGCCGCAGCGCGCCGGTGCAGGTCAATTATCTGGGCTATCCGGCGACGCTCGGCGGTACGGAATATCAGGCGCTGCTGGCCGATCGCTACGTCATCCCGGAGTCGCTGCAGCAGTTCTATGCGGAAACGGTGGTCTATCTGCCGCACTGCTTTCAGGCCAACGACGATGCTCGCGCACCGGTTGGCAATTCACTGTCGCGGCGCGATGTCGGCCTGCCCGGGAATGCTTTCGTGTTCTGTTCTTTTCACACCAGCTACAAGGTGACGCCGGCCATGTTCAGCGTCTGGATGGAGCTGTTGCGGGCGGCGCCAAACAGCGTGCTCTGGATTCTCGCGCACCATGCGGCGACCGAACGCCACCTGATCCAGGAAGCCAGCGCGCACGGTATCGCTGCCAGCCGGCTGGTGTTTGCAAGACACGTTGCCTATCCCGTGCATCTCGAGCGCCTGGCGCTCGCAGACCTGTGTCTTGACACGCTGCCGTTCAACGGTGGCACCACCACCAGCGATGCACTGTGGAGCGGCCTGTTGATGGTGACCTGTCCGGGCGAGGCGTTTGCAGCGCGCATGTCGGGGAGCCTGCTGCAAGCCATCGGACTGCCAGAACTGATCGCGACCGATCTGCAGGACTATCGGCGCATTGCGCTTGCGCTGGCATGCGACCCGGTGCTGCACCAGACCCTGAAAGAGCGGCTCAGCCGTAACCGGCTCACCACACCGCTGTTTGACACCAGCGCCTTCACGCGTGACCTGGAACACGCCCTCGAAGAGATGGTGCGACGCGCCTACCAGACGAATTGAGCAGCAGCCGGTCTTGGCGACTCGCGGATCTGTTCCT
>CAZZVZ010000025.1:0-16061 GCA_964657655.1 Gammaproteobacteria bacterium
CTGACATCGCCGTGGCAAGAGGACTTGCCAAGCGCATGGCCGGCACCGGAGTCACCGTGAATTCAGTATTGCCTGGACCGACTCTGTCGGATGGCGCCTACGACATGGTGCGCAAGGCGGCAGAAAAATCTGGCCGTTCTGTGGAAGACACGTTCAACGATTTCATCATCAAGAATCGACCGAGCTCCATTATTCGCAGGGCAGCGACAGTCGAAGAAGTCGCCAACATGGTGGTCTACGTGGTATCAGAACAGGCATCGGCGACCACCGGGGCATCGCTTCGGGTCGATGGCGGTGTGGTCGATACCCTCTGATTGAAACGGACGGGTGCGCACCGCTCTAGGTGGGTGCTGGACTGATCTCCTGTCTTGCGAACCACGCCGGAGGTGTTCCGACATATCGGCGAAATGCCACGCTGAAGGCGCTGGCTGAGCCATAGCCGACGCGTTTTGCGATTTCCGCGACGCCGCCTTGCCTGCGCCGCAGTAAATCTTTTGCAATCGCCATGCGCCAGGCCAGCAGGTATTCCATGGGCGGCACGCCTACCGCACGGCTGAACCGTTCAAAGAACGCTGAACGAGACAGTGCTGCGTGTTTGGCCAGCTCGACCACTGACCAGGGGTGGGTCGGCGCCTCATGCATGGCTCTTAAAGCGGGAGCCACGCGTTCATCGGCAAGACCGCGCACCAGTCCGGGCGACGCTTTGGCACCCGTCATCGAGCGTAGCGCCTCGATCAGCATCACTTCCATCAGGCGCGCCACGATGACGTCACGTGCTGGCCGATTGGCGCGTGACTCATCACGCACCAGCTGCACCAGCGTGGCAAGCCTGTCTTCGCCGCGCACCAGCACGAGTCTTGGCAGCAGCGCGACCAAAAGAGCAGCGTCGGGCGAGCCGAACGTGCAATGGCCGACGAGATACCGGACGTCTGGCGTGTCTTGCAGGTCGCCGAGCCAGTACTCGCCATTGGGCAGTGTGACGGGTTTCGAGTTGAGCTTTCCGATGCTTGGCGCCGAATGGCTCGACATCATGAAGCCATTGGCTGAAGGAATCAGAATGAAGTCGCCCTTGCGCAGTTCGGCAGGCTCGCCTCCGCGATCGGCGAACAGGCACGAACCTTCCAGCATCAAGGCGTAGAAAGTATCTCCTGCTTGGGCGCGGCTCACCCGCCAGCGGCCAGCAGCATTGACGAACTTGGAGAACGGCGTGCCTGGCTGCAGCAGGCCCACGACCTCGGCTAAGGGATCGATCAAGACAGGACTCAAAGACATGTAATTCGGACTGCGAATGATAGCAAGTCCTGTAGCGCTCGGTTAACCTGTTTGCACTGACATTTACATAGAACTGCCATGACCACCATTCTCATCACCGGGTGCTCCTCCGGATTCGGTCTCGAAATCGCCAAGTTTTTCCTGACACGCGACTGGCGCGTGATCGCCACCATGCGCACGCCACGCGAAGATCTGTTGCCGCATAGCGAGCACCTGAAGGTCTTAGCGCTTGATGTGACCGATGAAAAAAGCATCAGCAGCGCGATTGCCGCAGCAGGACCGATTGATGTCCTCGTTAATAATGCAGGCATAGGTGCCGCATCGCCGGCGGAGCTCACGCCCATGAAGACGATACGCGAGCTGTTCGACACCAATACGCTTGGAACGATTGCCGTTACACAGGCCGTGTTGCCGCAGTTTCGCCAGCGCAATGCGGGCGTGGTCATCAACGTGACGTCGAGCGTGACCTACCGACCACTTCCATTGCTGTCCGCGTATCGTGCCAGCAAGGCGGCAGTCAACGCCTTTACCGAGTCACTGGCCGTCGAATGCGGGCAGTTCGGAGTGCGTGCCCATCTGGTTCTTCCTGGTCGGGCACCCGACACCAGGTTTGCCGAGAATGCCGGTCGCCGCATGGCTGGTCTGGATCACGAGGCCTACGCCGAATATGCAAAGAACATCATCGCGCAAATGCGCGATGCGAAGGGACCGACGACCAGCGCGGACGCCGTTTGCCAGGCGGTATGGCGGGCGGCGACGGAACCATCATCTCCCATGAAAATTGCTGCAGGCGATGACGCCCAGCAGTGGGCAGCTGCTGCATAGCTGTCATCTGTTGGCGGCGACCGTTATGGGACAGCTTCGTGAACCAGTTCGATGAAGGCCCGAAGAGGGGTCGGTACATGGCGATTGGCCGGGAAGTAGAGCGACAAGCCGGCGATCACCGGGCACCAGTCCTCAAGCACGGCGATCAGCGTCTTGTCGTCCAGAGCCTGGCGTGCGTAGGGTTCGGGTACATAGGCGATGCCAAGGCCGCCGATTGCGGCTTCGACCATCAACTGATTGTTGTCGAGCGTCAGAGTTCCCGGCACGTCGATTTCGACCTCCTGCCGGTGCTTGCTGAATTCCCAGCGGTAGCGCTTGCCGCTGGGCAGGCGCAAGCGAATGCATTGGTGCTGGCGCAGTCCGTCGGGTACCTTCGGTGCTGGGAATGCGGCCAGGTAATCGGGTGATGCCACCGCCACGAAGCGGATATCGGGTCCAAGCCGGACTGCCACCATGTCCTTAGGCAACGACTCGCCGAGCCGCACTCCGGCGTCGAAACCCTGCTCGACGATGTCGATGAGACGGCCCTCGGCAACCAGGTCGAGTTCGACTGCCGGGTAGCGCACCATGAATTCGGGCACCACCCTTCGCAGCAGGTAGCGGATCGCATTTTCCGGCGCGTTGATGCGAAGCCTGCCGATCGGCCTGCCATGGGTCACGGCCACTTCTTCCAGAGCTGCATCGAGATCGCTCACCACGAACGCGAGCCGGCCGAGCAGCCGCTCGCCGGCCTCGGTCGGCGAGACACTGCGCGTGGTGCGATTCAACAGCCGCGTGCCCAGGCTCTCCTCGAGACTACGTATGGCGTGGCTCAGGGACGATCGTGTCACGCCAAGAAAGTCGGCTGCTCGCCTGAAGCTGCGCTGCTCGGCGACGGCCATGAAAGCTCGCAGATCGGTCAGGCTGGTTTTTGTCATTGGTGAATAAATCTACCCAAGTCATCAAGTTTATTGAGGATTCTCAATCCAATGATACCGGCATACGATGGCCCTCATCGATCTCCTTGGGAAAAGCACATCAGGAAAAAGAGCTGGCTCATTACCGGCACGTCGACTGGACTTGGCCGTGGTCTGGTCGAGCATCTGCTCGAGCGTGGCGACCAGGTGGTGGCGACGCTGAGAACACCCGGCGCACTCGACCCGCTCATCGAGCGCTATGGCAAACGTCTTCACGTGCTGACGCTTGATGTGACCGACGTTGATGCGATCACGGCTGCGGTGCGCGAGGCTTTCGAGTATGCAGGGCGTATTGACGTGGTCGTCAGTAACGCGGGTTACGGGCTGGTCGGCGCCGCCGAGGAAGTGACCAACGCTCAGATCGAGCGCCAGATCGCAACCAATCTGGTCGGCCCGATCCAGCTCATCCGGGCGGTGCTGCCCTTGCTGCGCAAGCAGGGCGGCGGCCGCATCCTGCAGGTGTCCTCTGAAGGCGGACAGATTGCCTATCCGAATTTCAGCATCTACCACGCGACCAAGTGGGGCATCGAAGGCTTTGTCGAATCGGTTGCCCAGGAAGTGGCGCCGTTTGGCATCGACTTCGTGCTGGTCGAGCCGGGTCCCACGGTGACCAATTTTCGAGCCGGCGCGGTGCGCGCAGCGCCGATGGCGGTCTACGACAACACACCGGCGGGAGAAGTGCGCAAGGCGATCGCATCAGGCAGCTTCGTGCTCAAGGGCGATGCCGGCAAGACCGTCAAGGCGATGATTGACGCGGCGGATGCGGCCAAGCCGTCGCTGCGCCTGACGCTGGGCAGTACCGCTTTCGCGTCGATCAGCAAGGCGCTCGAAGGGCGGCTCAGCGCCCTTGAGAGTCAAAAGCAGTTGGCCCTGTCTGCAGATCGTGATGATTGGATGCAGCCAGGCACCTGAGGCAACGCGCCGCTCAGGCCGCCTCGAGAACATGAATGGCGCGATCGGCAACCCAGTCCCGGGTCCTGGCCGCATAGGCCTTCATGTGCGGCGCCACGGCGTGCGCCTTGAGGGCGTCGAGCGAGGCCCATTTCTCGATCACCACCATCGTGTCGGGACCGAATTTCTTGAACCAGGGCGCTTCTTCCTCGACGTCGATCACGGCTTCATAAGAAAGGCAGCCATCCTCGGCACGCACGGCAGCAACATTGTCGCGGTAGGCGGCAAGCATCTCCTCACGTTTGCCGGGTTTGGTGGTCAGCACTGCAACGACTTGAATCATCGGTGTGTCTCCTTCTTGAGAGACCATGACTCTATCTAAAAACCGGCGTCTGCGACGCGCAACGAACGACGCACGAAGAGTCAGCGCTCTTCGTGCGTTGCATCGAAGGCCGCCTATTGCGCTGTGTGAGCCACCGATGGACTTTGAGCCAGATTGCTCGGTGGTGCTGCGGTCTCCCAGTGCGCTGCATCGGTGCCGAAGCCACGATTGATTTTCGAGGCCCGGGCTTCTCTGGCGCCTTCGGCTGCCACTTCCGCCTCACTGCGCGCCTGCCTGGAGGAGTAGGCGCCCTCGGTGCCAAAGCCCCGGTTGATCTTGGATGCCCTGGCGGCTTCCGCACCGTCTCTTGCGATGGCGCTCTCGTCCGCCACGGAAGGAGACGAGTACGACGCTTCAGTACCAAAGCCGCGTTGATCGGTATATCCAGACGCTGGCTTCTGGCTCGACTGAGCGTGGGCCTGTGTGGCGAGGGCAAGAGTCACAAGGAAGAGAGAAGGAATACGCGCTAATTTCATGGAAATCTCCAGATGCGATGCGAATCGCGGTTGCAAGCCAGAAGTCACGGGAGGCGACTTTCAGTCCTTTTATTGAACGGTTCAATATTTGAACTATATGCTGGATGGTTCAATTCGGCAACCTTTTATTTCAACTCGCAAAAAAGGCACTCCCCGGGGCGCCCACGAAAAGGGTTCAATAGCGCAACCCCATGTGTTACCTTCTTGGGGATGGAGAAAGTCAATCTCGACGCCAGCGCTTGCCCGATTGCCCGTGCCCTGGGTGTTATCGGGGAATGGTGGAGCCTGCTCATCATTCGCGACGCCATGCTTTACGGCCTGACCCGCTTTAACGACTTTCAGCGCAGCCTGGATATCTCGCGCAATGCGTTGACGACGCGCCTGGACAAGCTGGTCGAATGCGGCGTGATGGAACGTCGCCTGATGCCGGACTCGGCACGTCATGAATACGTGCTGACGCCGATGGGTCAAGACCTCGGGGGCGTGCTCCAGCAACTCGACAAGTGGGGGCAGAAGTGGCTCGAGAAACCAGTGCCTCAAAAGAAGTCGCGAGCCCGATCGGCGCAAGTCGCCGGACGGCCCTAGCACGCGTGGACTGATTCTTTACCCAGGGAGCGGCCAAGATTGAACAGTTTGCTATGGGTGCTGCAGGTCCTGACCGGACTGATGTATCTGTCGTCTGGCGTGATGAAGATCTTCATGTTCGACAAGATCTCGCACGACGTCCCGTCATTCGGCGCCCTGCCTCGAGGCGCGTGGCTGGCGCTCGGCATTCTGGAACTCATTTGCGTGGCAGGGCTGATCATCCCCGGCCTGCTTCATCGCTATCCGATGATTCCGGTCGGAGCGGCTGCGATCCTCGCAGTCGAGAGTCTTGCCTTCATCTGGGTGCACGTCCAGTACCGCGAAACCGGCACCATCGTCATGTGCGCGGTACTCGGGCTGGTGATGGCCTTCATCGCATACGGCCGAAGCGTGCTTGCGGCCTGACTGCGAAGGTGCGCGGCCAGGGCCGCATCGTCAGCCGTCGCCTTGCTTCCCTTTTAGCATCGCAATTGCCATCATCGGTTCGCGCACAACGGATTTGCATCTGCGCGCAGCCGCCGCAGCCAGCCGTTGACTACCTGTTCTTGCGCCAGATCGATGCGGTCAGAAAGGTCGCGAATGCAACCCAGATGACCAGTGGCACGCCTGCCGCGGCGGCGCGCTGATCGACCTTGGCGGCTTGCGCCACATAGCCGGCTGCAGAGATTCCGAGCGTGGCGGATGCCACCGTGCTCAAGGCAAGATCTTTTGAGCCGAAGAAAAGCCGGCTCCAGGCGCCAATCCCGATTACGTTGGCGGCGAGCAATGCCAGCGAAACGTTGCGCTCGCTGGATGCAGGGTTGCGCATCATGCGATAGCCGCTCCACGCCAGAGTCGATTCGATGGCCAGCCAGGCCACTGGGAATACGGCATCTGGCGGGTTAAAGCCGGGCTTGCGCAGACTTCGATACCAGGACCATATTTCGGGGTGATCAGGCGACGGCGACATCGAGCGGCTGAGCAGATAGGGCACCACCAGCGCCGACGACGCGATCGCTGCCGCAGAGATGGGGTCTAGAGCTGCTTCAGTGTCTGCGTAATTGTTCATAGATGTCTCGGTGAGCCGTACTTGTCAATCAGGAAGTTCCGACGCGAATCCCGACTTGTGTACAGCGCAGTCCAGCACAATCGATGCCCGTCAAGTAACGCGGCGTTTCAGTTCACGCATCAGCGGAATCAATTTGGGAAGCCGGATGGGGTGGGTGCGAGCGGCGGCGCAGCAGGTAGATCGATATCACCATGACGAGGATCAGGCCACCCAGGATGCTCAGTTCCAGCATGGTCGCATTCAGCATCGCTTGCGAATCCCCGGTCCATTTGCCGGGTTCGTTGGCCTGCGATGATTCAAGGGTGATGACCAGTACGCGTCTGATCGACGCAATCAGACCGACAATCAAAAAAGGCTCGCAAACCAGTTCGCCAGAGCGGAATGACACCCTGACGGTATGCAGGATTTCGACCACCATCAGGACAAACAGCAGCCGGTCAATGGCGAACACAAGCGAGTCAGGCGTGCCATGGTCGAGCGCTGCGTGCCACAGGGAAACGGAAGCGCCGCCAATGCCAACCAGGGCGGCGGCCGCTAACAGCAAGCCCAGCACAATGTAGATCACGATTTCGATCTGCACGAAGGCACCGCTCGCAAACTCAGTCGCGCCCCGGGACAACGTGTTCTGGTTCTTTACGTCGGCCATCGTTGTTTCCTACTGAAAAAAACGGCGGTGAAATGGCGGCCATGCAGTCTAGCCGAGGTTGTCACAACATCACCATCCCGTCATGCGAAATGTTGGACGGGTTGGTCGCGTAAATGAAGTGACAAAACGGCACCGGCCCCGGGCTGCTGAGGTTAGCCAGGTTATGGCATGCTCGGATAAACCCGAACATTGCTGGCAGACCCGTGCATATCTGCTCAATTATGACGCGCTGCAAATTGACAGCAGAGAAATGGATTGCGACATTACTGCGGACGACAATGTGACGATACGACTCGCCTGAGAGCGAGATGAGAGCTGTCCACGAGAGGGTGGTCCGATGCCGGGTCAGTTACCTGCAGCACAACTCGCTACGCTGACTTACCGCAGCAAGGCCTCTAGCGCGTTTCCGAGAGACGGACTTGATTCGATCCTCGACGTTGCGAGATCTCGCAACCATGCTTTATCCGTTACAGGTCTCTTGATCTATGACAACGGCCGGATTTTTCAGTGGCTTGAAGGGCCACCGGAAAACGTTGCGAACATCTGGAATTCGATTCGGCAGGACAAGCGTCACACGGACATCGAGGTTCTTGAATATTCGACATCGGCCGATCGCGTCTTCGGGGAATGGGATATGAAACTTGCGACCAAGCCGCCTCAGTCGCCCCTTTTGGCTCACGGCTATGTTCCCCTCACCATGGCGATGATGGCACCAACCCTGTTGGTCGAGATCGGGTGCTCGAAAGTGCCCGGTCCGCGCTATCCGGCCGTGTGGTCGTCTGCGCGCCACCGCATGCTGCCGCTTGCACATCCACGAGCAGAAGAGCTCGCGCGCCTGCTGCTTGACGCGGATCCGGCACAGGCATTTGCCCTGCTCGATGTTCTCACTGCCGATACGGACTCGATCGGCGAGGCGTGCGCTTCGGTCTCTGAGCCTGCTGCGCGCAGTCTTGGTGAACTGTGGGCCGCCGACGACTGTAGCGAGGTCGATGTTCTGCTCGGCCTGGGGCGCCTGCGCAGCGCGATTCGGCGCTGTGACGTGGTCTCCAGGGATCAGGCGGGGGTCGGCCCCCTGATGAAAACCGTGCTCGTCGTTCCCCAGCCGGGTGAGCGGCATATGATCGGCGCCGCCCTCGATGCAGAAGTGCTGTGCCGTGACGGTTTTGAGCCGACATGCGAGTTCCCGGTGACCAATGAAGCCCTCAATGAGATCGCCGGCAAGCAGTGGTTCGATGCAATTGACGTTTCCTTGAGCTCAGCGTTCATGCGCGAGGAAAGTCTGCCACGCATGGCGCAAACCATTGCAGGCGTCCGCAAGGCCTCGCTCAACCCCAATGTCGTCATCGTGGTTGGCGGCCGTATTTTCTTCGAGCACGGCGCGGTTGCCTCGACCGTCGGCGCAGACGATGCCCATATGTCGGCACTCCAGGTGCCGCAATCCATCCGCAGCGTCAGCAGGTCATAGCATCTGCTGGGCAGCGGCTGGCGCTGGCTGCCCGCTTGAAACGCTCGCAGTGCGCGGGCGCCGCTAACTCACCAGACCCAGCACGTATCCGCCGGCTGCGGCTGCGGCGGCCGTCACCACCATACCCCATAGCATGTCGAGCACCACCAGCTTCCAGGTCCACTTGGCCAATGTCGCCATATTGGTGAGATCGTAGGTGCCGTAGCTGAGCAGCCCGATCAATGCGCCGCCCAGTGCGAAACTCACCAGATCGTGATGCGTGCCTGCCAACACGGCGAAGTACGTGACGCCAGCGGCGTAGAGCAGATAAAACAGGATCGCGGCCGCCGCTACCGGCTTGTCCCGCAGCACACCCGGACCGAGCTCCTTCTTGAAAAGCTTGATGCCGACTGTGCCGAGATAGGCCAGGTCGAGAATGCCAAGGGTCAGCAGGGTCGCGAAATAGGTCAGTCCAATGGTTCTCATGTGCTTGCCTCAAAACAGGAAGTCGTCGGTCCACTGTTCTAGCAAGTTCGGGTCCGGACCCTGAAGACGCCCACATGTGCGCGCGTTACCCAGCGCTTGCGGCTCGAGCAGCAGATGCCTGATGCGAATTTGATTCATTCGCTGCTGTCTCTGGCAATATAGCCATCATTGCTACGACCGGTACCTCTCCTTGCACATCTCTGACCAAACGCAAGCCAGACCCGCGGCTTCACATTCAGCTGCCTTGCCGACGCACCTTGTGATCGCGTCTCGCGAAAGCCGGCTTGCCATGTGGCAAGCCGAACATGTCAAGGCAAGACTGCAGGCGCTTTATCCCGACTGCAGGGTAGACATCACCGGCATGACCACGCGCGGCGACCAGATTCTTGATCGCGCACTCAACAAGGTCGGCGGCAAGGGCCTTTTCATCAAGGAGCTCGAGGAGGCACTGCTGCACGGCGGGTGCGACCTTGCGGTCCACTCGTTGAAGGATGTGCCAATGACGCTGCTCCCGGAGTTCGAGCTGACGGCAATGCTGACCCGGGCGGATCCGCGTGATGCCTTCGTATCGGCGGAATTTGAGGACCTTGAGGATTTGCCGCCGAACGCCGTGGTCGGAACTTCGAGTCTGCGCCGCGAGGCCCAGTTGCGCGCCTTTCGCCCGGATCTCGAGATCGAGCCGCTGCGCGGCAATCTGGACACGCGCCTCGCCAAGCTCGATCGCGGCGACTTCCAGGCCATCATCTTGGCTGCGGCTGGACTGCAGCGTCTTGGTCTTGGCGCGCGCATCAAAGGTCTGTTGCAACCGGAGGTCTGTCTGCCAGCGCCCGGTCAAGGCGTGCTGGGCATCGAAATCCTCGCTCACCGAGCCGATCTCAGATGCTGGCTCGCACCTCTTAACGATGAAATTACAGCCGGCACGGCGCGCGCCGAACGGCAGGTTTCCCGCGTGCTGGGCGGTAGCTGTGAAGTGCCCCTTGCGGCCTTCGCAGAATATTACGGCAGCGAGCTTCGCTGCCGTGCACTGGTCGCCTCGAGTGATGGCAGTGAGATCTTGCGTTCATCTGGCATTGGCGCCCTTGATGCGCCCGAGCGCCTGGGAAGCATGGTGGCTGAAGATCTGTTGCGTCAGGGGGCGCAGCGCCTGATCCCCGGCTCGACGGCAGGCTAGAGGACTACTCGCCGGTCGTCTTCGCGGCGCGGATCTGGGTGTAGAGTGCAGTCGCTCGACGTGTCGAGGCCTCGAGTTCTTCCAGCAGCGGTGCCACCGGCACGCTCGATCCGGCATCGGCGATGTCCATTGCAGCCAGGCTGGCATTGGTCAGGATCGCATTGATGACGCTGTCGGGTGAGAGCGACGGATGTGCATCCAACAGGCCGCCTTCAGAAAGAGCCGCCACGGAAAGCGATTGTTCCAGCTGTCGCCTGGCTTCAGCGGTGCGTTTGCGATGACTCAGATCGACCACGATCAGGATGAATCCAAGAACGATCTGATTGGGGCCCGGCACCACTTCTGCACGCAGGCTCACGGCACGTTCGCCAGCTTTTTCGCCGTTGAGGATCAGCTCGCCACGCCAGGGTTTATGTCGTGTCTTGAGCATTTCAAAACTCTGGCTCACCTGCTCGGCCGATGCGAAGAGGGCAGCGACATCGTCTAAGTGCTGAAACTGTTCAGCCGGCTTGTCGACCAGATTCAAGAACGCCTGGTTGCAAAACAGGATTTGGCCATTCGCGTCGGAAATCGCGACAGGCTCGGCCGAACTGCCCATGGTGGATCGAATCTGCGCCATCTGATGCTGGGCAATCAGAAGCCGCACCGCGTGCACCTGCAAGATAATGTCGATCAGCGCGGCACCGATGGCGCGCGCCAGAGCGAGTTCTGCGCTCGACCAGGGCATTGCGGTACCGCGCACAATTTCTGCCCAGGCAGCAAACGAGCGGCGCGGCGAAAGCTCCATCGGGTCATTGCCGATGACTGGTTTGGACGGATCGCCAGCCCAGGTCACGGTGAGCAGCTGTTCCTTCCTGAACCACATCAAGTAGTCGGGCTTCGAGGTGGATAGTTTCACGGCCAGCACACCGCTTGCGATCGGTGTCAGGGAATCGAATTCATGATTTCCACTTGCGATCGACGAGCTTGCAAAGGGGTTGAGGGCATCTGCCTTTTGATCGACCCATTCCAGCAGCCTGCGCAGTTCGGGCGTGGACGGAACCTCGCCCGTGGTCGAGATCGAGTCATCGCAAAACAATGCAGCGCCTGTTGCGTCGAGGGGCTGCAACAAGGTATGCGGGTTGCGAAACAGGGCGAGTCGCCAGTCCCCTTCGGTCGACGTCGCTTCGATCAGGCGCTGTTCCAGACGGCGCGCCAGGATGTCGACCTGCGCGTGGGCGTAGTTCTCGATCGCAGCGATGCGCGTGGACAGCACTTCGGCCAGCATCTCGACCGCAGCGCGTACCGAGGGCGTCAGGTTGCGCGGCGAATAGTGGTGCGCGGCGATCAGTCCCCACAGCCTTCCCTCTCTGACGAGGGAAATCACCAGGGTTGCCGTGACACCCATGTTCTTCAGATACTGAAGATGCAGTGGCGACATGCTGCGCAGCGCGCACAGCGACATATCGAGGTCGAGATTGGTACCAGGATATAGGCGCGGCATGAGCGGTACTGGCTGGTAGTTGACGTCGACCAGAACACGCACGCGGTTTCTGATATACAGCTCGCGTGCCCGCTGCGGAATATCCGAGGACGGGTAGTGGTGCCCGAGCAGGGAATCGAGGCGCGGGTTGCGCGCCTCGGCGACGATCTTGCCATGCCCGTCCGGGTCGAATTTGTAGACCATCACCCGGTCGTATCCGGTCAGATCGCGGTAGCGCTGCACCGCTGCATCCGACAGTGCGCCGATGTTGGATGCGTTGCTGAACTGCTGGACGGCGTCTCCCAGCGCGGCGAGCAAGGTCTGCTCACCGACGCCCGACTGCGGCACTGCTGCGATGCCCTGGCTGCTCGGTTCCAGTTCCAGGATCAGTCCGCCTGCTGCGTGGCGATGCACATGCCCCGAAAACTCGCGTCGCCCGCTGGGACTCGCGATCTGACACTGGATTGGCATGGGCATGCTGAGGTCGCTGGCCGCGACGCTCTGCCGGATCTGCTGGCAGAGGGGGGCACTCAGATTTGCCAGCGGCTGCTGCACCAGCATGTCATGAGCGATACCCAGCATGACGTCCACGTTGGTGGTGGCTTGCAACACGTCGAGCGAGTGCTCGTCGAGCACCAGCAGAACGCCGTGCGGCTGGATCGATGCTGCAAGATGGATCAGCTCGCGTTCACAGTTCGTGAGATCGGCCTGACCGAATGCAGGACTGTGATTCACGGCAGACTAATGCAAGGTCGGGTCGCTCTCGTCGCGCGCTGCGTCAGCAGCACGCCCCGATTGCTTGCGAATCCGTGCCGTTGTGACGCGCAACAGACGGGCTGCAGCGCTCTGGTCGCCACCAGACTCTTCGAGTGCTTGTTGGACGAACTGCTGTTCTGCAATTTCAGCCACGCGAACCAGCAGCTGATCGAGCGACATATGGCCGAACTCAGCGGCTAGGGCGCGTACCTTATCGCTGAAATCGTGTGCGCCGCTACTGCTGGTCGGGGTGCTGGCATGGCGACGCAGCGTAATACCGATGTGCAGCTGCTCACCACCGGTGAGAAGTGCAGCTGACAGTTCCACTTCGGGCGCCGGCTTGTCTTGCTCGGCAAGTATCCTTGTGCGGCGGGTTGCAATACCGTGACGATTGATGAGGTCGAGGACGCCGTCGAGTTGCTGGTCGAAGCCTGCAACCCAGCGCGCCAGTAGCTGGCCTTTGACCTGTGATTCGTGACTCGCGCCGATCAGTTCCAGGAATGCTGGATTGCTCATCGCCACGCGACCGCTGCCATCGGTGATGACGACGGCGTCAGGGGTGGCGCCCGGTGTCGGTGATGGAGTGTGCGAGGCCACCAGGGCAGTCTCTTCGAGCACACTGATGCGCAACAGCAGCAGCATGTCGCGCTCTCCACGAAACGGTGTCGCGGCAATCACCACCGGCGCTGCATTCGCCTTGAGCCGGATTTTCATTTCGGCTGGTCTGCCAGTGGCCCGCGCCGTCGACAGCATCTCGTCAAGATTGACCCGTGATCTCGCGTCGACATGCGCCGAAACGATGTGGCCGATGATATCGCTGCTCGCGGCAGCGAACATCTGGCTTGCCGCAGGATTGGCGTCAACCACCCGCATGCTGAGTGCGTCGACCACCACCACTGCGTCGGTCGCAACCTGAAACAGCAGGCGGTAGTGGGCTTCGGTTTGTCGCTGAACCCAGTAGTTGCGTTCCATCTCCTGCTGGGACTCGATGAAGCGCTGCTGAATCGCCGAGATGGCGCGCAAGTCACGACCTGCCACCAGAACCGGACCATCCTCGCCGAGCCTGATGGCGGCGTAGGTCATCGGAATGTCGTCGCCGCCGCCTGAGGGATGGTTCACTTCGCGGCGCTTCGAGACGCCGCCGACATTGGCCTCGGTCAGCAGCAGTTCAATTTTCTTGCGTGTTGCTGGTGTGACGGTGTCTGCCCAACGCTGGCCAATCCAATGCTCTTGCACCGGATGCGAACCAGCTGCACCCATCGCGATGTTGCGGATGATGCCTTCCTGATCGATCACCATGGCGACATCGCTCGCGATGGCGGCGATGGCCGCAGCGAGTTCTGGCGCGAAGTCTGCGAGCCCCGCTAATTCCTGATGGGGCTTGCCGGTCTGATCGGTCAAGCAGGTCTCCTGTTGGTCAACGCTCGATGCGGCTCTCGACCCTCGAAAAGGCGGCCAGGAAAGATGGCCGCAGGTCGACTGTCCAGCTACGTTAACATAGCACTGTCACCCGTCCTATAGGCGCTTGTCCGGTTGTGAAATCACTCAACTTGAATTTCGCACGCAGTCAGCGCGATGCGAGTAGCTTTGCTGCACCGCGGTACGAAGCTTTTGGCGACTCGTGACTGAATATGCGAGGCACCACTTTGCCGATGAGTTCTGAGGCGGATCTTTTGCCTCCTTCGCGGGTACCCGGCGACTGGCCGCACCGCGAATTGAGCCGGCGGGTTGGTTGCGGTGGTCTTGACTGGCACGTGCAGGTCGGCGGTCACGGCCCGGCGATTTTGCTGCTGCACGGCACCGGTGCATCGGCACATTCCTGGGCCGACGTGGTCAGCGCGCTCGAGCAACGAGCGACCGTGGTGGTGCCCGATCTGCCGGGGCATGGTTTTACGCAAGGCGCTTCGATTCACGATCTGTCATTGCCCTGGATCGCAGGCGCGCTTGATCAATTGCTGGCCACGCTGGACATCGGGCCGATCGAGCTGGTGGCCGGACACTCATCGGGTGCGCCGCTGGCGCTGCGCTGGGCGCTGGGCCAAAAGCAGCAGCCCAGGTGGGTGGTCGGTTTCAACCCGGCGCTGATCGCCCCTCCAGCGGCGTATCAGCAGTTCGTGGCACCGTTTCTGGTTCCGCTTGCGACGTCGCGCTTCATGGCTTCGCTGTTCGCGACCGTGGGCGTGTCGAGTGGCATGGTGCATCGACTGCTGAAGTCGACCAATTCCGAGCTGAGCGAAGAGCAGCGCGCGCGCTACGAACTGCTGTTTCGCCGGCCAGCACATGTGCGCGGCGCGATGGGCCTGATGGCTGCCGCCGATCTGCCGCATCTGCTGGCGGATCTGAACCGGCTGCACAGTGCCCAGTGTTACGTGCTTGGTACCGTGGATGACTGGATTCCGAGAGCACCTGTGGAATCGGTGATCTCGCGCTTTGCACCTTTAGCTGAGGTGGAGTACTGGAGCGGCGGACATCTGCTGCACGAGGCAGACGCGAAACGCGCTGCGCGACTGCTACTCGACCTGCTCGACCGGACCTGACGCATACTCATTTTCTTGACACCTAAAGGCGTCATGCTACCTTGACGCTGCTGCCCGTCGGGCATTGCAAAGGACCGCTAGATGGAAGCAACTGCAGTGGTGCTCGAACGTCCGGAACAGCTGGTGGTTCGAACCGTAAGCCTCGATCAGCAAGGCGAACAGGACGTGGTGGTCGAGATCGAGTGGAGTGGCATCAGCACGGGTACTGAGCGTCTTCTCTACAGCGGCCGCATGCCGGCATTTCCTGGAATGGGTTATCCGCTCATCCCGGGCTACGAGTCAGTCGGACGCGTCGTCTTGCCAGCGGCGCACTCATCCATATCGCCAGGTCAGCGGGTGTTCGTGCCAGGAGCGCGCTGTTTCGGCGAGATCCGCGGCCTGTTCGGCGGTGCTGCCTCAAGACTCGTCGTACCTGAAAGCCGCATTAAGGTGGTCGATGAGGCGCTTGGCGAAAATGCCGTGCTGCTGGCACTGGCGGCAACCGGATACCATGCCTTCAATGCCCCTGACGGCGCACCTCCTGACCTGATTGTCGGGCACGGCGTGCTGGGGCGTCTGTTGGCGCGCATGACGCTGGCACTCGGCTACCCGGCGCCCACGGTATGGGAACAGAATCCGGCGCGGATAGAAGGCGCAACCGGCTATCGGGTGATGGATCCTGAGGCTGACGTGCGGCGCGACTACCAGGCGATCTACGACGTCAGCGGCGATTCGGGCATTCTCGATCGCCTCATCTCACGTCTGAAGCCGCAAGGTGAGATTGTCCTGGCAGGCTTTTATACCGATCCCTTGTCCTTCACCTTCCCGCCCGCCTTCATGCGCGAGACGCGCATGCGCATTGCCGCTGAATGGAAGGACCAGGATTTGACCGCGGTTCAGAATCTGCTCAGCTCAGGCGCTCTGTCGCTCGACGGCCTGATCACGCATCGCAGTTCGCCACGCGATGCAGGACAAGCCTATGAAACGGCCTTCAAGGACGCGCGTTGTCTCAAGATGATCCTCGACTGGCGCGACCTCGCGTGACTAGACCTGAGCGGTGCGACGCCGCACCAGGAAAGTCCAAAGCCCTGACAGCGAGATCGGCAGCACCATGAAGATGTGCTCCAGAATCGCGAGACTCAAGA
>CAZZVZ010000026.1:0-1386 GCA_964657655.1 Gammaproteobacteria bacterium
CGCGTCAGGCGCACGGTAGGCTCGTGGCAGGATGCTAGAAATCTTGCGATCTAAAGAATCTGAGTCACTCGACCTGATCGGGAAATAGGCCTGGCATCCAGCGTGACGCCAGTGATGCCGGGAGCGCCAGTTTTAGCGGCGACTGCTTGTGCTCGGAAGTCAGCACCCCTTGGGTAAGTAATGCGGCGACGACGCGACGGCCTTGTCGTTCGCTGCCCACAATCGCGGCGGCTTCGACGCGCGTCATCTCACCGCGATAGAGCAGCGCTTCGATGACGTTCCCTGACGTGGGCAGGAGCTGCCTGAGACGCACCTTCTCTTCTGTCCAGATCAGTATTCGAGCGAGCAGCTCATCGGGCTTCATCAGCCGCTTCATGAACTCCACTTGATCGATACATGTTTCGAGAAAAAAGCGTGTGAAGGTCGCCAGCGCTTCCTCGCTGAGATTCCCTCTTCCGTCCAGATCGTTTCGGCGCGTCCAATCGCACTCTGCCAGGTGCTTTTTGTAAGAAGCGACGTTGCGCGCCAGTCCTCGCGCGATGGACCAGACGCCGCCCGTGTTCAATACCTGAAGCAAAGTGGCGTGTGACATCAGGCGAGCAACGCGCCCGTTGCCGTCCGTGAAAGGACGAATCCACAGCAGACGATGATGCGCCCCAGCAGCAGCCAGCACTGCCGCGAAAGGTCCCAGGTGGGCATATACCTCCTGAAATCGCGCCAAGAATTTCGGCACAGCACCCGAACTGATGGCAATGTGCAGTCCGACTCGTACATCTGTGTCGCGAAACGCACCGGGTACCACTAGCGCCGTCAGTCTGCCCGTCGGATCGGTCACTTTGCGAAGGTCGGGAGGCAGCAACTCGCAGAGCCGGCGATGAATTTCTCGTAGAGAATCCGTTGCCACGGGGTTGCCAGAAAGACCGCCCTCGTCAATCCAGCGCTGCACTGTGATGTGTGCCTTTGCCTCAAGTTGCAGGTCTCGCTGTTCCCGGTTCTCGCTGAATTCGTTGTTGAGTGCGCGTTCGATTTCAATGGGATGCGTGCTATGCCCTTCAATAAGATTGCTGTAGTAGCAATTCGTTGAGCGCACCAGTTCCGCCAGCGGAGCAACAAGGCTGCGCGGCAGACTACTGCGCAATTCGGCGCTGCTTTGGCTGAGCCTGAGCGCGAGATCTGCGAGCTCAGGACGGTGCCGCGAAGTCTGCGACAGAACCAGCGGCTCCATCTTCGAGACGAATTCGCGAGCAGCATCTGCCTGCGTATCTTTTTCCACCGGGTTGGCCGGTGACCTGGCCGATTTTTTGGCAGATTTTTATGTCCATAAACCATTTAACATCAATGGTTTACGCTCATCAATAGCCGTATTTTGGCCGGTCTCTTGGCCGG
>CAZZVZ010000026.1:1396-15604 GCA_964657655.1 Gammaproteobacteria bacterium
GATTATATTTTTTGTACGGGGTTACGCTTTCTGCC
Source organism: Gammaproteobacteria bacterium (assembly GCA_964657655.1). Lineage (GTDB taxonomy): Bacteria > Pseudomonadota > Gammaproteobacteria > Burkholderiales > Burkholderiaceae_D > CAJCIC01. The sequence goes on from CAZZVZ010000026.1 coordinate 1,432, forward strand.
AGGTCCAGACCGCATCCGCGACGTTGATCTTCTTGGGGATCAGCTTCTGGGCAAAGAATGCATCGGCCACCTTTTGCTGGGTGGCAATCAGAGCGGTATCGACCGGCTGAGCACCGTAGTGCGTGCGCTTCTGCCAGGTCTCGACCACTTCAACCGGCAAACCGAGTTCAGGTGCCAGCAATTCGGCGACTGCATGCTGATTACTATTGGCCCAGGCGCCTGCCCTGGCGATCTCCGACAGTATCGCGTTGAGCACCTGAGGTGCGCGCGCCGCGAATTCGCGTGACGACTCGTAAAACGCGTTGGCCTGCACCAGGTTGGTGTAGTCGGCGATCACGCGCGCCTTGAGAGACGCCTGTGTTGCTGCCAGATACGGGTCCCAGATCGCCCACGCGTCGACCCGATCCGATTCAAAAGCAGCGCGCGCGTCTGCTGGCTGAAGATAGATCGGCGAAATGTCTGCGAAGCTCAAACCTGCTTTTTCGAGCGCGACCAGCAGCAAGAAGTTGGCGCTCGATCCCTTTTGCACGGCGACCCGCCTGCCTTTCAGATCTGCGGCGTGCGCCAGAGGCGATTCCGGTTTTACGATAATGGCCTCGGCCGTCGGGCCACTGGGTTCTGCTGCGACATAGACGATGTTCTTGTCTGCTGCCTGCGCGAACACTGGCGGCGGTGCGCCGGTGTAGCCGAAGTGCACGCTGCCGGCATTTAAGGCCTCTAGCAGCTGCGGGCCCGCTGGAAACTCGAACCAGGACACCGTCCAGCCTTGAGCGGCCAGCGTTTTTTCAAGGGCCCTTTGAGCCTTCAGCAGCCCGAGCAGTCCGCCGCCTTTCTGAAAACCGATATGAAACGCCTGGTGCTCGTCACCGTGCGCGATCGAAAACTGCCCAAGGGCGGCGACGGCGGCGGTCAATGCGGTCCAACGCAACACGCGTCGACGTCCGGGAGATAACGAAACTGGGCTTGGGGAATTCATAAGTCGCAGATGAGAAAAGGGACAATGACCATAACCTGCCCGCTTTAGCCAACGAAGCAACCAAATCAGATTTCCTTATGCGCCCCGGTTACAGCCGGCCCAGGTTCTGCGACATAGGCCGAGTTTGGCGAAGTGCCATTACGAAATTGATGGTCCATGTCTCAAGTGGCGTGAACAACGATGGTCCATCACTCGAACTTTGGATTGGACTCGAGCTCGACGTCCGCCATCGCACTGAGCGTGGCGCGTGCATCCACCGCGTGGGCTGCAGGCGTAAGCGACTCAGCCAGGTCTACCAGACCATCTGCAGCTTTCGAATCGAAGACGCGCGCGCCATGCGACCAAAGTTGCACCATGCGATGGGCGGCGGCGCGAAACTCTGAAGCGAGATCCGTCTTGACGAGGTCCTGGGCGACTGAAACCATGGCCTCGCTCAAAGCATGTTCGACAGCGTTGCGTTGCCGCTTGGTCTGACCACACAGATCGCCAAGCTTCAGGATCAGGTCTGCAGTGAGCCATTTTCGGGTGCCGGTAAAACTCAGCGCCATCGAATCCGAGCTGTCCCCCTTGCTATCTGCAGGTACATACATCGACGCGGTAACTTGGTCGTAGATGGGCGCGAGGCGCACATCTTCCGGATCGACATAGAGCAATCCGAAGTTCTTGGTGTGCGCGTCATTGTTGCGCAGGGTGCTACAGCAGACGTAGGCGCCAAAGAACGCGGTCAGCTCGCCGGCGCAACGCTCCGGTCGCACCATGACCTTGATGTCCTTGATGATGCGCTCGACACTGCCGGCGTATTTCTCGACCGCCGGCCGGCCACTCAGGGAGCAGAAATCTTCAAAGCCCAGCGCTGGCTGATCCGGCCGTCGATCGAAGCGTTCGACGGCCAGTGCGTGCATGTCCTCTGACAGTACCGTGCGCGCTGTGTTGAGCTTTGCCCGTCGCGCGACCTCCATAGACCAGTGTTCATTAAAGGACAGAGATGGGATCCTTGTGTCGTCGAACTTGATGATCCAGGTATCGGTGCGAAGCGTGCCGCGCTGATCTGGCCCCACCATTTCGGATGCGAAGCCTTTGGGAAATGCACCCGAGACGCCTGATTTCAACAGACGTTCTTCGAGAAACCATTGGGCCAGGAACTGGGGCGGCTGCTTCAGCAGAAAGTCGACGTCATGGTCTTCTGACTCGGTCGGTAGATCATGGCCCGCAGGAATCACCCGCACGCGGCCGATGGTGTTGTGACCGATCGCCTCGAGCAAATCCATTTCGCTCACCTTGCCACCTTTTCGTCGGGCCAGGCGGCTGGTCAGCGCGTTAAGGATGGCACCCTCAGGGAGTGAGATCTGGAAGAACGGGTGCACTGCCTTTGTCGTATAGGACTCGGTGCGAACCGGCATCAGGATCGAGACGGCATCGCTCGGATCGGTGTGCGGCAAGTAGCTGAAGACGAATTTGTCGAGTGCGACCTGTTCGAGCACCCCGACCGGGCGGTTTTCGACGTAGACGTCGAGTTTCATGGACCAAACCTGCGGGAGTCCTCTTCCTCTTTCTCGGCGAGGATCTGGTCGAGCGTGGGCCTGGCCGACGCAATGGGCTGAGCCACCAAGTTAAGTCCGATCGAACGAAGGATCTTCTCCAGATTGACCAGCGTTATGCCTCCGCCCTGCTCGAGCTCGATCACCGTCCGCCGCGCAACGCCGGCTCGCGCCGCAAGATCGCTCTGGGTCAGCCCTTGCTGGGCCCGAACCGCTTTTACCTGGTCGCCAATTGAATTCATATGTGCATATTTACGCACATATTGACTAATGTCAATCTAAATGTGCAGAAAAATGCACTTATTGTCTGGCGTCTGACACGCTCACCCGAGAGCCTGACCTCGGCCACGCCCATCGCGAGGCGCTCGCCCGGCCAAATCCTGGCAAGGGTCCACAACATAAATTTCACGTCTTGTGAACCGCCCTCCTGAACCTTGCCGGGGCCCCAGGCGAAAGCGAATCGGGACACCGGCCTGATGAAACGCCTCATATCGATTCTCAATTTTGTTATTTGTTTAACCCGATCGACCCGGATAACTTAACCGATCGCACCGCGAACTTCGAAGAGACGCTCTCATGAGCATTGAATTCATCGGCATGATCCAGACACAAAAAGTGTCCGAGACGCATCGGGCGGAAGGCCCGGCCATCGATCGGAATTACGTGCGCGACTTCGCACAGGCTCACGAAGAGGCCGGCTTCGACCGGGTTCTGGTTCCGCACCACTCGACCGGTCCCAGCGCCACGCTCACGATTGCCTATGCGGCGAGCGTGACCGAGCAGATCCATTTCATGCTGGCACACCGTCCGGGATTTACCTCACCCACGCTGGCAGCCCGCCAGATTGCAACGCTTGACCAGTTCAGCGGCGGACGTTTGGGCGTGCACTTCATTTCCGGCGGCTCGGACGAGGAACAGCGACGCGACGGAGACTACCTGGCGCACGACGAGCGCTACGCGCGTACCGATGAATACCTCGAAATCGTAAAACGCATCTGGACCTCCGATCAGCCGTTCGACCACCACGGCAAGTACTACCGCTTCGAGGCAGGCTTCTCAGAAGTAAAGCCGTTGCAGCAGCCGCATGTGCCGGTCTACTTCGCCGGCGCCTCCGAGGCGGCCATTCCGGTCGCAGGCAAACACGCCGATGTCTACGCGCTGTGGGGCGAATCCCTCGATCAGGCGCGCGAACTGACCGGGCGGGTACGCAGCGAAGCCGCCAAGACCGGACGTACGGTGCGCTTTTCTGTTTCGTTTCGTCCCATCCTTGCGGCCACTGAAGATGCTGCCTGGCAGCGCGCTGAGCACATTCTCGAAGAAACCCGCCGCCTGCGAGTCGCGCAAGGCTACAGCCGCGGCGGGCCGCAGCAAAGCGAAGGCGCCAAGCGCCTGCTCGCTGCCGCCGAGAAAGGAGCGCGCGTCGATAGACGTCTTTGGACTGAAATCGCCAAGGAAACTGGCGCTCGCGCCAACACCACGGCTCTGGTCGGAACACCTGAACAAGTCGCTCAGGCGTTGCTCGACTACTACGACCTTGGCGTCACCACCTTCCTGATCCGGGGTTTCGATCCTCTGGAAGACGCGATCGATTTCGGTCGCGAACTGATTCCGCACACGCGCTACCTGGTCGCGCAAAGACAAGCCTTGAGACGAGCCACGCCGCGCAAAGCCGCTTGACGACCAGATTTCGATCCGCCATGGATCACGCAACGACCGCCACTCTCAACGCCGGCAGGAGGTCCATCCGGACCGATCTGCGGGCTGCGGGAGCGGTGGCCCTGGGTAGAGAACTTCTGCCGGTCGTCCCCTCGTGCAGATTTTGCATGAGTCATTTGAAATCCGACTATCCCGTTCGCCGCCCTCCAACGCCTGCAAGCCCTGATCCGGAATAATCGGTCCCGCAGCAGCGTCCAGCCGTATGCGCTAATCTAGCCGTTCATCTTGCAACCCATGACGGGGTGCGGATCGGCTCAACAGAAAAGTGTTTGCAACGGCGAGTTCCGTGCGTTGCAAGACAACAGGCTCGGACCATGAAAATCAGCGACGCAGAATTCTCGCCAGACGCCAAGGAATCGTTGCGGCTCGACGACGTCGTGTCGCAATTGCGAAGCGTGCGTGCCAAATGGCGACGCTCCCAGCAGCGGCTGCAGGAAGTGGGCGGCCGTGAACTTCCTTCTCGCGAAGTGCTGGGCCGAATCGTGGTTGAGCTCTGTGGCGCGCTGTTTCCGATGCGTCTTGGTCCGCCTGAACTGCGTCAGGAAAACGAAGACGTGTATGTCGGCGAGACGCTTGCTGCTGCCCTTGGCGCCTTGCTGCAGCAGGTCAAGCTCGAACACCGCCATCGCGCCCGGCTCGAGGCGATCGAACCCGGCGCCGACAGCGACCAGAGCGCGCTGGAACTGGTCGATCAGTTCGCCAAAGCGCTACCCACCATCCGGGAAATGCTCGACAGCGATGTGCTGGCCGCATTCCATGGCGACCCTGCGGCCCACAGCGTCGACGAGGTGCTGCTGTCATACCCGGGTATCCGGGCCATGATTCATCATCGCATCGCGCATCAGCTGTATCACCTGGGCGTGCCGCTGCTGGCGCGCCTGGTCGCTGAAATCGCGCACGGCGAGACCGGTATCGACATTCATCCGGGCGCGACCATCGGCGCTGGTTTCTTTATCGATCACGGCACTGGCGTGGTGATTGGCGAGACCGCGCGGATCGGCAGCAACGTGCGCCTCTACCAGGCGGTCACGCTTGGTGCCAAGCGCTTTAAGACCGATGCTGAGGGCCACCTGAGAAAAGGTTACGCGCGTCATCCGATCGTCGAAGACGACGTGGTGATCTACGCTGGTGCCACGATTCTCGGCCGTGTCACGATCGGACACGGGTCTGTCATCGGCGGCAATGTTTGGCTGACCCACAGCGTTCCGCCCAACAGTCGTATCAGTCAGGCCGTCACGCAAGACGATCGCCCCATCGATGGCGGAGCATCGAACCCAACCCCTTAACGGCGAGCCGCTGTTAGCCGCTTGCGTCTGACGTGGCCACCAGGTTTTCGATCTTCGCACCCGCAGGACGCTCTGCAGGTGCCAGGGCCGCCTCAACCACAGCGCGCGTCAAGGTCGGTGCGAACGATTCGATGAAATCGTACACATAGCGCCGCAGCCACGAGCCGCGGCGAATGGCCAGACGCGTCACGTTGACCGCGAACAGATGGCGCGCGTCGAGAGCGCCCAATGTTCGATCACGTTCTGGATCGAAAGCCATGGAAGCGACAATTCCAACACCCATCTCAAGCTCCACGTAGGTCTTGATGACATCGGCGTCCATTGCCGTGAGGACGATATTGGGCTCGAGTCCGTGGCGTTGAAATGCCTCATCGATATGCGCGCGGCCGGTATAGCCGGGCTCGTAGGTAATGATCGGAAATCGAGCCAGCTCGTCGAGCGTCACTGGTGCATCCAGGGCGAGCAACGGATGCCCCGGTGGCACCACGATACTGTGAGTCCAGCGATAGCACGGCAATGCCACCAGCTGCGGGTAGTGCGCCAGCGCTTCCGTCGCGATACCGATATCGGCCTCGCCTGAATCGAGCATGGCGGCCACCTGCTTGGGCGAACCCTGATGCAGGCTGAGCGTCACCTTGGGATAGACCTTGCGAAAATCGCGCACCACCATGGGCAGCGCGTAACGCGCTTGGGAATGTGTCGCTGCGATCGAAAGCGGCCCGGTATCCACCGCATTGAAATCGTCGCCTGCGCGACGCAGGTTCTCCGCACCCTGGATCAGCTGCTCGACCAGCGGCAGAATCGCCTCCCCGGGCGGGGTCAGGCTGGTCAGTCGTTTGCCGGCACGCACGAAAATCTCGATACCGAGCTCGTCTTCGAGTTCCCTGATCTGGCGGCTGATGCCGGGCTGCGAGGTATGCAGCACGTTGGCCACCTCGGTGAGGTTAAAGCCGAGTCGGGCTGCTTCGCGGACCGCGCGTAGTTGCTGGAAATTCATAGATTGTCGTGCCGAGCCAATGCTTGTACTCAATGCAACATTATCGGTCAGATACGGCAAGCACGTGCTTGACCACCAAGCATGGCCAAAAAACCGCATATCGATGTTCCGATCGCTTCGTTGGAAGCGCTAAAAGCACATGTTAGCTTCGATGCTGTCGCGAATACAGCCGGCGCGCGCAGCCAAGCATCTCCGGCTCGAGGCGCATCTCCAGTTGCTTGTCATTCCCCTTGAACCATATGGCCAACCACACCGTTGACCTGATCGACCTGCCTCTCGCCGACTCGAACAGCCAGCAACCAGACTCAACCCCCACCTCAACAGCTGTCGCACCTGCTGACGATGTTGTCCCGAAGCGTCGGCGCTTTCTGCAATCAGGCGGTGCCCTGCTCGGACTGGCTGCAGCCACCGGTGCGAGCGCTGCTGTTGCCAAGGCAACTGATGCAAAGAGCACGGCTGACGCGCTGCCTGCGATCCCCGATTCGATGAAGGCACTCGGCGCGCCAATCGGCACCCAGCCTTATGGCACGCCATCGCCTTTCGAGAGTGGTGTGGTGCGAAACGTTCCGGCCAAGCAGGCGCAGTACTGGTCGAGCACCAGCCGCAGCCCTTTGGCCGAACTGGACGGCATCATCACGCCAAGCGGCCTGTTCTATGAGCGGCATCACGCAGGCGTGCCGACCATCGATCCCGCCAAGCACCGGCTGCTGCTGCACGGCCTGGTAAATAAACCGCTGGTGTTTTCCGTTGAGGATCTGCGTCGTTTCCCATCTGTGTCGCGCATTCATTTTCTGGAATGTTCCGGCAACCCGGTCTACAAACGGCCGTTCGGCAAGACTGCGTCGGACCTGGTCGGTCTTGTCAGCTGCGCCGAATGGACGGGCGTGACCTTGAAGACCGTGCTGGAAGAAGCGGGCCTCAAGCCGGAAGCCAAATGGGTGGTGGCAGAAGGTGCCGATGGTGCCGGCATGACACGCAGCATCCCGATCGAGAAGTGTCTCGAAGACGCACTGCTGGTCTATAGCCAGAACGGCGAACGGCTGCGCCCGGAGCAGGGTTATCCAATGCGCCTTTTCCTGCCCGGGTTTGAAGGGAATATGAGTGTGAAGTGGCTGCGTCGTCTGAAGGTAACCGATGCGCCGGTCTATTCACGGGAAGAAACGGCCAAGTACACCGACCTGCTGCCAAGCGGCAAGGCGCGCCAGTTCACCTTCTACATGGAAGCCAAATCCATTATTACATCTCCGTCCGGTGGCCAGAACATTGCGAGCCCAGGCTTCGTCGAAATCCGCGGCATCGCCTGGAGCGGTCACGGCAAGGTGGCGCGCGTCGAAGTTTCGGTCGATGACGGAAAGAGCTGGGCTGACGCGGCGTTGCAAGAACCGGTACTGACGCGTGCGCTGACACGCTTTCGCTTCGCCTGGCATTGGGACGGCACGCCAACCGTGATCCAGAGTCGCGCAACCGACGAGACCGGTTATGTCCAGCCAAGCTTCGCCGATCTGCTCGATGCACGCGGTGACAATTCCTACTATCACAACAACGCGGTGCAACCCTGGCATATCGCCGAGGACGGCTCGGTCAGCAATGCCAATGTCTAGGCTTTCGCTTCCCAAGCAGCGCCTCTTGTTCGCGACCTGCAGCGCGGCGCTGCTGCTCTCGTCAGCGACTGTTTCAGCACAGTCGGCCTATCACATCGGCCGCACGGCGACGTCAGCCGAAATCAAGGCGTGGGATATCGACGTCGCACCCGACGGCAAGAACCTGCCTGGCGGACACGGCAACGTGCGCGATGGCGAGGAGATCTACCAGAACAAATGTGCGGCCTGTCACGGCAAGAGCGGCGAGGGTGCCATGGGAGATCGCCTGGTAGGCGGCGCGGGTACCCTTGCAACTGCCAACCCGATCAAAACGGTCGGCAGCTACTGGCAATACGCCACCACGCTGTTTGACTATATTCGTAGAGCCATGCCGCTCACAGCACCTCAATCCTTGTCGACGGCTGAGGTGTATTCCGTGGCCGGTTATGTGCTCTACTTAAACGGCCTGTTGCCAGCCGATGCGGTGGTCGACGCCAACACGCTCGTCAATCTGAAGATGCCCAATCGCGACGGCTTCATCGGCGACGAGCGCCCCGACGTCAAGTAGCCAACCATCGCAACCATTGAAGCCAATGCATGAGGCGCTATAGAAGCGCTTGTGGGATGGTGTCAGCCCAGCATTCTCGCGCAGGGTGCGGCCCTGTATTCGGATCGAAACAGACCTGTGCGCTAAAGTTCGGGCACCACCTTGCCGCTGATTGCAAACATGCCTTCACGCCGGCCGATTCAGCACGCGATCGAGAAGCTCACCCTCGTAGGCGGCAAATTGTGTGGTTCCGCGCTGACGCGGACGTGGCAGATCGATCTTGCGGTTCATGGTAATGCGCCCGTGCTCCATCAGAATGACCCGATCCGCCAGGGCGACCGCTTCGTTGACATCGTGCGTCACGAGTACCACGGTAAAACCGCGCGCAAGCCACAGTTCTTCGATCAGCTGCTGCATCTCGATGCGCGTCAGTGCATCGAGTGCTCCGAGTGGCTCGTCGAGCAGCAGCAGGCGCGGCGAATGAACCAGCGCGCGCGCAAGAGCAACGCGCTGTCTTTGGCCACCTGACAGCACTGCAGGCCAGTCGCCGGCGCGTTCTTGTAGATCGACCTGGCGCAGGGCGGAGCGTGCGCGCTCAAGCTCGGCTTTCGGCAATCCGAGCGCGACGTTGTCGAGCACGCTCTGCCAGGGCAACAGGCGCGCGTCCTGGAACATGATGCGGGTATCGGCGTCGATGCCCGCCTTCTCTTTCCCATTCAGGAGGATCGGGGGCTGAGCCCGGCCACCATTGACATCTGCGACTTCAAGACCGGTGATGAGGCGCAGCAAGGTGCTCTTGCCGCAGCCACTGCGCCCCAGCACGGCAACGAATTCGCCAGGCGGGATCTCAAGCGACACGTCCGACAGCACACGCCGCTCGCCGAAGGTCTTGTTCAGCCCGACGATCGACAAGGCACTGCCACGTGCGTCAACGCCTGCGGGGTGAGCTGCATCGCGATCAGGCAGCTGATGGTCAGGGTGTTCGAGCACGGCCTGCTGATTCATTTTGGTTCCAGACAAAGGTCGCGAAAGCCGCTAGGCTTGAGCTGCTTCGGCGCGTAATGGTGCGACCGGCCTCGCCACGTGGGGATCGACCCCCGGATTTGATAGCTCGTCAGGTGAGCGTTGGGATGTGGCCACGAAGGACGCGCCGATATGCGAGGCGGGCAGCCGATCGGATTTGTCGAACAAATGGCGGCGCAGGCTGCTGTTGCTGGCCCGTTGCGGATACCGGCCGCGACGGCGCAGTTCCGGCACGATGAAATCGACCACATCTTCGAATGTGCCTGGGTTGATCGCATACGCGAGATTGAAACCATCAATGCCGGTGGCTTCGATCCAGAGCTCCAGGTCGTCTGCAACTTTTTCAGGGGTGCCGACAAACACCGGCCCACGCCCGCCCAGGCCGATGAACCTGAGCACTTCGCCCACCGTCCACTTGCGATTGGGGTCTGCCTTGGTAAACGACGCCAGCGCGCTGCGGCCTGCATCGTTCTCGACATATTCAATCACCTGGTCGAGCTCATAGTCGCTAAAGTCAATGCCGGTCCAGCCAGAAAGAAGTGCAAGCGCTGCTGCCGGATCGATGTAGCGTGCATAGTCGGCGAACTTGTTCTGCGCTCGTTGCTCGGTGGTGCTGGTGATGATCAGCGCCTGGGCATAGATCTTCACGTCCTCGGGTGAGCGGCCGGCAAGCTTTGCAGCCGCGCGGATGCCGTCGACGCTTTTCTTGACGATGTCGGTGGTCGGCCCGCTGATGAAGACGCATTCGGCATGACGGCCCGCGAACTGCTGACCACGGTCCGAGGCGCCGGCCTGGTACAGCACTGGCGTTCTCTGGCGTGACGGCTCGCTCAGATGAATTCCTGGCACCACGAAGTGTTCGCCGTGATGCTCGATCCTGTGCACCTTGGCCGGATCCGTAAACACGCCCGACTTCTTGTCGGCCTGCACCGCGTCATCTTCCCAGCTCGACTCCCACAGCTTGTAGAGCACTTCCATGTACTCTTCTGCATAGTCATAGCGCGCATCGTGCCCCAACTGTTTTTGCAAGCCGAGATTCTTGGCCGCGCTGTCGAGATAGCCGGTGACGATGTTCCAGCCGATGCGCCCTTTAGTCAGGTGGTCGAGGGTCGACATGCGTCGGGCAAATGGCACCGGATGCTCATAGGTCAGCGTGAAGGTCACAGCGAACCCCAGATCGCGCGTCACGGCGGCCATGGCGGCCACCAGCAGCATCGGATCGTTGACCGGCACCTGCACCGCGCCTCTCAGCGCCCCGTCTGCATTGCCCTTGTAGACGTCGTAGACACCCATCACGTCGGCAAAGAAGATTGAATCGAAGCCGCCGCGCTCGAGCGTTTGCGCCAGGTGGGTCCAGAAACCGAGTTCCTTGTAACGCGATGACTGATCGTCCGGATGGCGCCAGAGGCCAGGCGACTGATGCCCGGCGGTGTTCATGACGAAGGCGTTGAAACGGATCGGCTTCATGTTGAATTAGCGCTGGGCTTCGAGTTTGAGCTGGTCATCGGTCTCGACAAAGCCGGGGAACTGCTTCTTGATCACGGCCAGGAACGCAGGCGATCGATAGGCATCGGCAATATCCTTGACCCATTGCTTGTCTTTGTCGATCACACGGACCGCCACCAGGTTCTGGTAGGCCGGTCCGGTCTTCTCGAGCGCCAGTGCATCGGTCAGTTTCAGTCCAGCGGCCAGAGCGAAGTTGCCGTTGACGAACGAGAAGTCTGTGTCGTCGAGCGAACGTGGCAGCTGCGCGGCTTCGAGCGGGATCAGCTTGATCTTCTTGATGTTCACGGCGACATCGTTTTCCGAGACACGAATCGGGTCGACGCCGTCTTTCAGCTTGACCCAGCCGAGCTGCTGCAGCAGCACCAGGGCGCGCGCCGCATTGGTTGGATCATTGGGCAGCGCGACCGTGGCGCCCTCTTTCACCTCGTCGAGCGACTTGTGCCTGTGACTATAGAGTGCGATCGGTGCGGTCGGGACCTTGACCACATCGGTAATCGCCAGATGGTTCTCGGTCGAGAACTTGGTCAGGTAGACGATGTGCTGAAACACGTTGACGTCGATATCGCCCTTGGCGAGGGCAAAGTTGGGCTGGATGTAGTCGCTGAATTCGACGATCTTGACGTGATAGCCCTCCTTCTCGAGGATCGGCTCGATGCCAAAGCGGATCTGGTCGGCGTAGGGACCTGCCGTGGCGCCAAACACGATGTCGGGTTTGGCCGGATCGACGGCGTACGACGCGCTCGACCAGAGGAGAGCTGCTGTGACGAGGGTTGATGCAAAGGTCGATGCGAAGCTTGAAGCAACGACCTTGAAGACTTTAAGCGACATGAAGATTTCTCCAGACTTGAATTTGATTAACGATGATCGACACGGCGCGCGATGGTGTTGCCGGTGAACTGGATCAACTGGACCAGCACCACCAAGAGCGCTACTGTGACCACCATGACGTCGGTCTCGAAGCGGTAGTAGCCATAGCGGATCGCCAGATCGCCAATACCTCCGCCACCCACCACACCTGCGACCGCCGAATACGACAGGAAACTGATTGCGAGTACCGTCAGGCCAAGCGTCAGGCCCGAACGGGCCTCGAGCAGCAGCACGCGCGTGATGATGTGAAACTCGGAAGCGCCCATCGCCTGGGCTGCCTCGATCACGCCGCGCGGCACCTCGCGCACGCTCTGTTCAACCAGGCGCGCGAAATACGGAATCGCTGCAATCGAAAGCGGCACGGCGGCCGCCACCGGTCCGATCGAGGTTCCCGCCAGTGCCCGGGTAAATGGCACCAGTGCCACGAGCAGAATGATGAAGGGGAAGGAACGCACGGTATTGATCAGCCAGTTGAGGATCTTGAACAAACCCGGTCGCGCCATCGACTGGCCTGGCGCACTGACGAAGAGCAGGATGCCAAGTGGGCCGCCCAGCACGATTGCAGTAGTCAGCGAGATGCCAAGCATCAGTGCGGTCTGTCCGATTGCCACCCAGAGCTCCGGCAGCAGTGCCTCGACGTGCGGAAAATACTGTTCGATCACGACTAGCCTCCGACCAGTTTCATGGCGTTGCTGACATGCAGCTCGCGGTGCGCGGCAACCACGCCACTGCTATCGAGGTCGAGCATCGCCTGGTTGTCGAGACTCGCCCTGGCGACCACCCGCTGGGCCGGCTCAATGTCGGACTGCCTGACGATGCGGCCGTCTCTCATTTCGGCCAGGCGATGGCACAGCGATCGGACCACGTCGATCTGGTGCGTGACGATGACGATGGTCACGCCCAGACGCTGGTTGATATCACGCAGCACTTCGAGTACCGATTGCGCCGTCTCGGCATCGAGCGCGGAGGTGGGCTCGTCGCACAGCATCACCGCAGGCTCCGTGGCGAGGGCTCTTGCGATCGCAACGCGCTGCTTCTGGCCGCCGGACAATTGCGACGGATAACTGCTGGTCTTGTCGGCCAGACCGACGATCGCAAGACACTTGGTAACGCGTGCTTCGATCACATCGCGTGCTGCGCCACGCAGGCGTAACGGGAACGCCACGTTGTCGAACACGCTGGCGTTTTGCAGCAGGTTGAACTGCTGGAAGATCATGCCGATCGACTGACGCTTCTGGCGCAGGCCGTGCTTGTCGAGCGACGTGATATCGACCCCATCAACCCACACACTGCCGCTATCAGGACGCTCCAGCAGATTGATGGTGCGTAGCAGTGTCGACTTGCCGGCACCGCTTTGACCCATGATGCCGAAAATCTCGCCACGGAAAATCTCGAGCGATACATTGCTGACCGCCTGAAAGCGGCCACCGGCATGCACGAATGACTTGGCAACGTCGGTGAGCCGGATCAGCGGCGAGCCGGGTGACTGCAATTTGGTGTGCGACGCAATGTGTGAACTGGAGTGCGCGTTCATGGTTACGAATAGGGTGTGGGGTCCGGCCAGCGACCGCTGAGCGCAAAGCGGCCCAGGTCTCTTACCTTGTAGTCGATGGGATCGTGCAGGGTATGCACACGCACGTTGCGCCAGAAGCGGTCAAAACCGTATTTGGCGCGCGTCGATCCGGCGCCGTTGATCTCGAACAGCTGCGAGCTCACGTCCAGCCCGGCGCGATGCGACAGCACCTTGGCTTCTGCGACGGCAACGGCAACCTCGCCGCGATCGGCCGCAGTGGCGCGCTGCCCCTTGGCGAGAGCCGCATCAAGTTTCTCGGCAGCTTGGTTGGACAGTGCTTCGGCAGCGCGGATCATGAGACGCAGGTTGCCGTAGCGCTGCTCGATAAAAGGATCTTCTGCAGCAGCGGCCACGCCCGAGGTGAGCCAGGCCTTGGCAGTGTCACGCGTATATCTGCGCGACGCTGCAAATGCCCCTTCTGCAATGCCGAGGTAGAGGTTGCCCATCACCGATTGCTCCGTACGGTTGCCGCCGTGCTGGTCGCGCGGACAGAACGACGCGAGGCCGTTGGCGTCCAGGTGCTTCATCAACCGCACCAGGTAGCCCGCCGCGAGATCGACCTTC
>CAZZVZ010000027.1:0-3589 GCA_964657655.1 Gammaproteobacteria bacterium
CTCCGAGGAGATGAAAACGCAGCGACCCCATTTCTTTTTCTCCATCGCAGGAAGATAGGCACGCGCCAGCCGAACGCCTGACATGACGTTGGCGTGCCAGTGCAGGTCCCATTGCGCGTCAGTCGAATCAAAAAAATCGACCGGCTTGAACACGCCCGCGTTGTTGATCAGGATATCGCACGACGGCGCCGCCTGGACCAGTACGCCGCAACCTTCCGCGGTACTGAGGTCGGCCGCCACGCCTGACGACGAGCCGCCAAGTCGAGCCACGGCAGCGTCAACTTTTTCCTGGGTACGGCCGTTGATGACGACCGATGCACCCGCAGCGGCCAGGCCGTGCGCGATCGCAAAGCCAATGCCCTGGGTCGACCCGGTGACGATCGCTACTCTCCCGCTCAAGTCTATTTTCATTGTTTGACGTCCTGGTTGGTCTGGTTAAACAGCGTCATGCTGCAGCCACCGGGGAGCAGGAATCGAACCAGCGTGTCGACAAGGAGCGTCAGACCAAATGAACCCGGCGCTGGTTTGCCAAGCTCGTCTTCACAAAAGCGCAGCGACGGCACCTGTCGAATTGATGCGCATGCATCAATGCGATGCGACCGGCACACTCGCTGGCTGTCTGGCCTGTGCACGCTGCACGGTCCACATCAGGCTCAGTGAAATCAGCGATGCGGCGACGATGCAGTAGCCGATCATGTCCATGTGCTCGAGCTTTCCGTCCGCCGCAAGCGTGACGATATGGCCGGCGATCACCGAAGCCAGCCCCCCTGAGAGTTGCTGGATCGAGGCGTTGATGGCGTTGAACGAGCCGCGCTGGGTCACCGAGGGCAGCAGCGACATCATGGCCTGAAATGGAATCATGCGCGAGAAGATGCCGACGAACAGCACGGCATTGACCACCACGATGAGCCACAGTGAAACAGGTGGCAGGTGGGTGTAGATCAATACCATCACCATGGAGAGTGCCGTGCCTGCGCAGAACACCGGAAACTTGCCGAGCGAGTCGGCGAGCTTGCCGATCATGGGACCGAAGAAGATGCTGCAAAAGCCGGTGATGAAATAGATGGTCGGCAGATTGTGCAAGCTGATCTCGAGGTTGTTGACCACGTAGGCGCTGCTAAACGGCATCAGCATGAAGCCGCCGGTGGTGATGAACGCGGTGGTCGCAAAGCCGAGCAGATAGCGCGGCTCAAGCAGCGTGTGATACAGGTGCATCCAGGGGCTGTGTTCTTGCTTGAGTTTGAGGTGATCGGCGACCGGCTTCATCTGCCACATCACAAACAGACCACCGACGACGCCAAGCCCCGTCATTGCCAAAAACGGCATGTGCCAGCCCCAGTGGTTAGACAGGTAAAGGCCGATCGGAAGTCCAAGGACCTGGCTTGCCGCGAAAGCCGTCTGGATCACGCCCATCACGCGACCGCGCATCTGGGGTGGGAACAGATCTGTGGCAATGGCAAGCACCACCGAGCCGATCACCCCACCGAACAGACCGGTCACGACACGCGCTGCCAGAAGACTTTCGTAGGTCGCAGCCATGCCACACCAGAGCGTGCCGAGGATGAATCCTGTATAGAAAAAAAGCAGCAGACGCTTGCGGTCGAAGCGATCCGCAAACCCTGCCGTCAGGAGCCCGGAGACCGCCGCGCTAAAGGCGTAACCCGATACCACCAGACCGAACTGCTTTGGCGTGATGCTCAGCGTCGGCATGATGACCGCGCCCAGTGGCGAGATCAGCATGAAGTCGAGGATGACGGCGAACTGCAGGAAGGCCAGCATTCCCACCACCAGCCTCTGATAGGGGGTGAAACTCAATTTTGGTGCAACTGCTGCGCTCGTCATGGGGGTGCCGTGGTGTTGTTTGATGCTGAAGGCAGGGGCTGCCAGGTCTCGTGTGCAGATCCAGTGCAGAAACGAGCTAAGCGCATGCGCCCGGGAGGGCGCCCTGCCCTAAAAACGTTTCAGAATCGGAAATATTGTGATGCAGGGCTAAATTGTCTGACGCATCGCCACGGGCGTCCAGCGGAAATCCGCTGCTCAGTTGGTGTTGGACACGGCAGGCTCAGCCGGCGCGCCGCTCTGACTCGCGTCCTGTGCGGGCTGGAACTCCGAATAATAGTATTCGCCGCCAACACTGGTCATGCCCTGCGGTACCGCGCGCTCGCTCTGCGGCACGCCCTTGAGCACCGATTGCATGTAGGAGATCCAGATCGGCAATGCGACACCGGCGGCGAACTCGTGACTGCCAAGCGACTGCGGCTGATCGTAGCCGACCCATGTGATGGCCACCTCGCCCCCATTTGCATAGCCATCAAACCAGGCATCAACTGCGTCGTTGGTGGTGCCGGTCTTGCCGGCGATATCCGAACGCTTCAGTACCATCCCCGCTTGTGCGCCGGTGCCGAAATGCACCACACCCTTGAGCATGCTGTCCATCAGGAACGCATTGCGCTCGTCGATGACACGGTTGGCAGGGTCGGCCGCATGCAGCGGCGGCGCATGCGCGACCTCGGTGCCGTTGGCATCTGTAATGCTCGCAATCAGATAGGGATTGACCTTGTAGCCGCCGTTGGCGAACACTGAATAGGCGCCCAGCATCTGCCACGGCGTGACAGAGCCCGCCCCCAGCGCCATGGTCAGGTAGGGCGGATGCTTGTCTGGCTCAAGTCCGAAGCGCGCGATATATGACTGGACATATCGTGGCGTGATGGCCTGCAGAATCTTGATCGATACCATGTTCACCGAGCGGGCCAGTGCATTGCGCAAGGTCGTCGGGCCGCCGTATCTGTCGTCGTCGTTCTTGGGCGCCCATGTCGTGCCGCCGTTTTGCACGGCATCGATCACGATCGGCTCGTCGTCAACCAGAGTCGCAGGTGTGAACCCCTTCTCGAGTGCTGACGAATACAAGAAGGGCTTGAAACTCGAGCCCGGCTGGCGCCATGCCTGTGTGACGTGATTGAAATTGTTGTGAGTGAAATCGAAACCGCCAACCAGCGCGTGTACCGCGCCGGTTTGCGAATCACCTGCCACGAACGCCGCCTCGACCCGCGGGATCTGCACGATATCCCAGCCGCCCTTGGCATTTTTCATGATCCGGATAATGGCGCCGCGCCGGATGCGCCTGGCCGCCGGCATCTTGTCCGAGATCGCAGCAGCACTGGCGCGCAGACCATCGCCCGTAATCTCGATCGGCACGTCATCATCGCTGCGCAACACACGAACCACTTTGGGTGAAGCGTCGAGCACCACGGCAGCCAGCATTTGGTCGTCGTCGCGCACGTCGCCCAGCGTGTCGTCGACCAGATCCTGGATCTGTTCGGATTTCGAGTCGCTGCGCGCATCGCCAGCTGAAGCCGGCAACGAGATGTAGCCTTCTGGCCCATCGTAGCGCTGGCGCCGCTGGTAATCGAGCAGGCCGCTGCGCAACGCCTGATAGGCGGCGCGCTGGTGATCGGCAATGATGGTGGTGTAGACATTCAAGCCGCGCGTATAGCTGTCTTCCTTGAACTGGTCGTAGGTCAATTCACGCGCAATCTCGGCGATGTACTCGGCGTGCACGCTGTATTCGTTGCCCGGGTTCTTCGTGTGG
>CAZZVZ010000027.1:3599-11857 GCA_964657655.1 Gammaproteobacteria bacterium
GCGTAGCTGATACCGGTCTCGCGCACCACCGGGTTTTCTGCCTTGGCCTTGTCGTATTGCGCCTGGGTCAGATAGCCAAGCGCCAGCATGCGACCCAGGACATAGTGCTGGCGCTCCCTGGCGCGCACCGGATTGACCACCGGATTGTTGGCCGAAGGACCCTTGGGCAGCCCCGCCAGGATGGCCGCTTCGGCGGGCGTAATGTCTTTGAGCGGCTTGCCGAAGTAGATCTGTTCAGCCGACGCAAAGCCATAGGCCTGCTCGCCCAGATAGATCTGGTTGATGTAGGCCTCGAAGATCTGGTCCTTGGTCAAGGCCGACTCAATCTTGAACGCCAGCAACATCTCGTAGAGCTTGCGCTTCAGGCTGCGCTCTGGCGACAGAAAGAAGTTCTTGGCCACCTGCTGCGTAATGGTGCTGCCGCCTTGCGCGTGACCCGAGGGGTGGAGAATATCGACCGCGACCGCGCGCAGGATGCCGCGGTAGTCGATGCCGCCGTGCTGATAGAAGCGCTCGTCTTCTGCAGCCAGGATGGCCTCCTTCATGACCGCAGGCACATCGGCGATACGAACGAAATCACGATGCTCGGCACCGAATTCGCCGATCAGCACGCCATCGGCGGTGAATACGCGCAGCGGCAGCTTGGGACGGTAATCCGTCAATGCATCAATCGATGGCAGCTTGGTGTAGGCGAACGCAGCTGCGATCAGCAGCACCAGCAAGGCCGCGAGAAGCATGCCGCCGCCCAGCAGCATCAGCGACAAAGGCGTCAAGGAACGCAACTCGTGGAGCCACTGCTTTGGCCCGCTCGCGGCGCCGGATTGCTGACTTGGCATTCAGAATTTCAATAAACCAACTGTTGATACGAGTTGCCGGAAAGCTGCCCGACTCACGGGCAGGTGTGCCAGCGGCCCATAGCGTAGCGCTTCGAACGAAAGTTTGCGAAGTCGCAAGGGAGCAGACCTGCTCCATTCGAGGCACGGCCCCCGGGAAGGGGCGCCGTGCAAGAGCTCTCCGACCGCTGGCGGGCCGGATTTTTTGTCAGGCGGCGAATGCGCGCTTGAGCGGCGCCGACTTCTGATCCCACAGATCCATGGTGGCACGCATTTCGGTTAGCGCTTCGCGATACTCCTCGATCAGCCGAAGCACCAGTTCTCCTGCAGACTCGATCGACTTGACGGCCCCAATGCCCTGGCCACAGCCCCAGACCTCCTTCCACGCCTTGGGCTTCTCGCGGTCGCTGCCAAAATTCATCTTGGTGGCATCGCTTTGAGGCAGGGCATCCGGATCAAGACCGGCCGCGATCACGGAAGGTTTCAGATAATTGCCGCTGACCCCGGTAAACAGGTTGGTATAGATGATGTCGGCGCTGGCACTGTCGACAATCATCTGCTTGTAGCCCTCCACCGCGTTGGCTTCGTGCGTGGCGATGAAGGCCGAGCCGATATAGGCCAGATCCGCACCCATGGCCTGCGCGGCCAGCACCGACCTGCCGGTGGCAATCGAGCCAGACAGGAGCAGCGGGCCGTCGAACCAGGCGCGAATTTCCTGGATCAGCGCCAGGGGCGAGCGCGTTCCGGCATGACCGCCCGCGCCTGCTGCCACGGCGATCAGGCCGTCGGCACCCTTGGAGATGGCTTTGCGCGCGAAGAAGTCGTCGATGATGTCGTGCAGCACGATGCCGCCATAGGAGTGGATCGCATCACACACGTCGGTGCGGGCACCGAGCGAGGTAATCACGATCGGCACCTTGTGCTTGACGCACAGCTCGAGGTCATGCTCGAGACGATCATTGGATTTGTGCACGATCTGGTTGACGGCAAACGGTGCCGAGGGCGCCTCCGGATGCGCCGCGTCATGCGCTCTGAGTTCTTCGGAGATCTGCGTGAGCCATTCGTCGAGCGCTTCCTTGGGACGGGCATTGAGTGCCGGGAAGGAGCCGACCACGCCAGCCTTGCACTGGGCGATCACGAGCGCCGGATTGGAGATGATGAAAAGCGGCGAGGCGACCGCAGGCAGGCGCAGACGCTCGGACAGAATCGGTGGCAATGACATACTTTGGTTCTCCCAGAAAAAATTAGATGCTGCGACCAGCCTGTTGCCAGAACGGCTCACGCAGCCGGCGCTTGAAGATCTTGCCCGTGTCTTCACGCGGCAGTTCGAGATGGAAGTCGATCCGTTTTGGCACCTTGTAGTTGGCGATGCGCTGGCGCAGATGCTCGCGCACATCGGCCTCGGTCACCTGGCTTTTGGGTGACAGCTGGATCGCTGCGGCCAGCGCCTCGCCGAACTCTGCATCGGGAATGCCGAATACCGCCGAATCCTTGACGCCAGCGAGCTCATTGATGGCGGCCTCGATTTCGGCGGGATAGATGTTGACGCCACCTGAAATCACCATGTCGTTCTTGCGATCGCAGACGTACAGGAATCCTTCCTCATCGAGGTAGCCCATGTCACCCAGGGTCACCAGGCCGTCGTTGTCGATCGCAGCGCGCGCGGCGTCGTTGTTGGCATAGGTGAAATCGGGGTACGCACGCTGCACCGCGTAGATCAGGCCGATCTCGCCCGCTTTCTTGGCGCTGCCATCGTCGTCAAGAATCCTGAGCTCGGCGTGGGGCAAGAGCCGCCCGGCGGAGCCCGGCTTTCTCAGAGCATCGTGTGCTCCGATGGCAGTGACATAGCCGGTTTCGGTCGACGCGTAAGTCTCGTTGATGACCGGGCCCCACCATTGGATCATCTGGCGCTTGAGTTCAGCGCCGCATGGCGAGCCGGTTGAAGCAACGAACTGGACACTCGAAAGATCCCGACCGGTACGTTTTTCTTCCGGCAGCCGTAACAGGCGCTGGTACATGGTGGGTACGAGATAGAGATGGCTGATGCGTTCTGCTTCGATCAGATCGAGGAGGCGTGCCTCATCGAAGCGCTCTTCCAAGAAGATGGTGGCGCCCTGTGCGGCAGCGAAGGTCGCATACGAGAATGGAGCGCTGTGGTACAGCGGCGCTGCAATGAAGCAGCGCGAATCCGGCGCAATTCCAAACACCGCGCGGCTCACCTCATCGCGCATCGCAAGCTTGGCTGGTTTGGATGCCGGATCGAGCGGCAAACGTCTGACGCCCTTGGGTCGCCCGGTACTTCCCGAGGTGTAGGTCATGGGGCCACGCGGCTCGCCGGCA
The DNA here is from genome assembly GCA_964657655.1 of Gammaproteobacteria bacterium. Taxonomy (GTDB): domain Bacteria; phylum Pseudomonadota; class Gammaproteobacteria; order Burkholderiales; family Burkholderiaceae_D; genus CAJCIC01. Next base: position 6,773 of record CAZZVZ010000027.1, read on the forward strand.
ATATACCCGGTCGTGCTCGCTCCTTCACGAAACGAGACGTAGTCGACAGCTTGCCCGCCAGGCGGCAGAGCCGACGAGGCCTCGGTCGCAATCACGATCGGCCTGATGTCACCCAGTGACACGATGCCACCGATCTGCTCGACAAAGATGTCCTGGATGAAGAGCAGCTTGGCACCGCAGTCCTTCAAGATGTAACCCGCCTCCGCGCTCTTGAAATGCCAGTTGATCGAGCAGTAGTAGACGCCGATCAGATTGCACGCCAGCATGATCTCGAGGTATGCCGGCTGGTTGCGCATCATCACACCGACCACGTCGCCTTCGCGCAAGCCGGCCTCCGAGATGCGCTCAGCAAGCCGGGTGGCGCGCCGCTCAACCTCGGACGGAGCAATGACTGCGCCATCAAATACAATTTGCGGATACATAATCCTGTCTCCTGGTCGAGCGGTGATTGGCCTCTTTCAGCCATCGCCACTCTTGTTCTAGTCAGCTGCTCTCGCCTTCAGGCGCTTGCTGGTCGCGCGCGTGTCGACCTTGGGTGCCGCACGGATTCCGGCAATCAACAGGTCAGCCAGTTTCTGGCACTGGCTTTCAGCGCTCAGCTGCTCGACGAAGTCGGGCGCCTGCTGACGGTCGATCAGCAGCGTGGCCAGCCCGTGCGTCGCGCTCCACACGGAAAAAGCAATCGAGGTCGTGTGCGCCTGCTGGATGCCATGCGCCGCGACGAAGCCGGACACCACACTGGTCAGCAGCCGAAATGAAGCAACCGAGGCGTCGGACAGATCCTTGTGAATGCGCTTATCGGCGATCTCAGGACCGAACATCAGGTGAAACAGGGCCGGTCGCTCGATCGCGAAACGGACGTAGGCAAGCATGGTGAGGCGCAGCCGCTGCTCGGCATCGTTGACACCATTGAGCAACCCGAGCCGGCGCTCACTCAGTTCACGAAAACCATTGGCGCTGATGGCGGCCAGCAGGCCGGCGCGGTCGCCGAAGTGGTAGCCAGGAGCGGTCTGCGACACGCCGGCGCGCCGCGCCACTTCACGCAGGCTCAGCTGGGTCACACCCAGCTCACCGAGCAGCGCCGTGCCCTGCGCGATCAGCACATCACGCAAGCCCCCTGGCGCAGCGGAGGGCGCAGACCGGATGTCGAGTGTCGAGGAGGAATTGATCACGGTGTGCATTAACCTCCTTTCACTTGACACTGTCAAGTAACGCCAATTGAGGGGCTCCCGGGAACTGTTGGATACACTCCTTTGATGACGGACTGCGCCAGGCGGCAATCACCTTGAGGACAAGAATAATGCGGAGGTCGCGCGTGGCGATGTATCTGGTACTTGTTCCCTTGAGTATCGTGGTCTCGCTCGCCGTGATCTCGATCGCGATCAATTGCTACGACCCTCCGCTTGATCCCGCCGCCGCGGCCGCTTTTCAGCCGGTTGTCCCGGTGTCCGACGAAGACAATCTTTACCTCGCACTCCAGGGCCTCAACGCTCCGGAACAGAGCTCGATCACGGCGTACGCCAAGACGCGTAACACTGAATACCTCAAATACATTCAGCAGATGATGCAACGACCTGCTGACACTGAGCCGCCGCCCTTCGTGGAGCAGCACGCTCTCAAGCAGCAGATCGACAGCAGCTGGTGTAAAGGTCTTGGGGCCGCTGGCTTCTGGGATGCCGCGCAGTCGGCTGCGCTTCGCAACAACGGCTTCAAGGATGCGGTCATTCTGCAGCGCTATTGGCAGTTGTCGGATTTCCGGGGTTTTGCGGTCCCTACCGAACCCGTCATCCAGGTCCCCTGGGTGCTGCGAGATGCACGCTGCGCATTCGCTGCGAACCTGGTGGGCGGCCTGTCTTCGCAGAAGGCCGACGAGCGCGCCGCTGCCATGCGCTTGCTGCGCACCGACATCACTTTCTGGCGCCACCTGCAGCATGCAGATGCCGATTTTGCAATTATCATGAGTTCGCTCCAGTCGCTCGGCCAGGACTGGGCACTGCTGGCCGACGCCCTGGCAAGGATTCCGGGACTCGCCGCCGAGGCGGATGCGGCCGCGTCTGACGGTTTTGCCTGGTCGAAAGATAGCGACTGGAGTACAGGCAATGGATACCGGTGGGAAGCGCGTCGATTAGCGGGCGTCCTTCGGGAAATCCCGCTGACGCAACCCCTGAGCTTATACGACCGGATAGGCCTGCATTTCTTCAAGCTCAACGCGAGCATCAATCAGCTCTACGAGGTCTACCACAGGTTTTCCGAGGCAGCGGATGCGCGGCCTCGCGAGATGGAACCGCGCTTCAAGAAAGCACAGGACTGGAGCGCCGAACATAGCCTGGGCATCGGGCCCCGGATGCTGTACAACCCCCTCGGCCGGGCCATGACGAGCTTGGCATTCGGTTGGGAGCAGAGCTACCAGTGGCGCGCCATGGATGTCGCGGCACTGGAGAGGTTGACGCACTTGTCCTATGAGATCCATCTCAGGAGAGTCCCGGTCGAAGCGGTACCCGCCTGGATCGGGTCACACCCCGAACTCGGTTCGCATCCCGTCAGCGCAATCCCATTCAGCTTCGACCCAGTTACCACCGAGCTGGCATTTGTGCCGGTCGAAAAGGCAAACCACCACGGTCGGACTCAGATCAGACTGATCCAGTGATAATAATCCAATATCTTGCTACAGAATGAAATAAAATCTAATATATTGACTTCTCGTATGTTGTTACTCATATATTGATATATTCGCAATATAGACTACGATATTAATATGAATAGTCTGAGTGAACTGGCTGAGGTCATCCGCGCGCGCATGCTGCAGAGCAAAGCGACCTACGCAAGCCTGTCGGCTGCGGCCGGCGTCGCAAACGGTACGCTTGGTCGCATCCTGAGCGGCGAACACGACTTTCGCATCAACACGCTATTCGCGATCGCGGATCGCCTTGGCCTCGAAGTACTGCTGGTGCCCAAGGGGTCTGTCACTGCGATTGGCGCGCCCGACGAAGCCCGCAGCGCAGTGCCAAGCGTGATCGACCGGGCGTTAGGACGTGACCGGGCATCCTGATGCGGATCCGCGCACTGTCGATCCACCTCGGCAAATCACTCGAGGTCGGCACGCTGTTTCAGTTCGGCGACCCTTCGGTCAACGTGACCACCCGTTTCGTCGCCTCGGAACAGTTCATCCGCATGGCCGCCGCGCCGACACTGTCGCTGTCCTTTCTCGCCGCTGATGCCCTGTCGCAGGCAGCACTCTGGCGCGATTATCGCTCACCGGTCTTCAACGGCAGGCAGGGCAGAAACGGCGACTGGTGCCTGCCTGCATTCTTTCAGAATCTGCTGCCAGAGGGCGTCTTTCGCGAGCGCATTGCCGAGCTGCGCGGCTGCAGTCCCAACGACCACTTCGAATTGCTCGCCGCCTGCGGTCGCGATCTGGCGGGCGCGGTGATCGCCTTGCCCACCGAGCTGTCGCTCGACGAGCAGGCCTACTACATCACGCAAAACGTCGATTCGCTCGAACCGAGTGTGGTGGCGCTGCCGATGGAAGATGGGCTCTCCTTGTCCGGGGTTCAACCAAAGCTCGGTCTTGGCGAAGAAGCTGGCCAGTTCGTGTCGCGCACCAGCGCGGGCCAAGCTCGCATCATCGGCAAACTTCCCGTGATCGCCTATCCGCTGATGCCAGAAGTCGAGCATCTGTCCCTGGAACTGGCCGCTGCTGCCGGCGCCATTGTCTGTTCATCAAGGCTGGTGCCACTCGCGCAGCTCGCGGTGGAACACCGCTACGACCTTGGGGAGTCGAGCGCTGACACACTGTTCCTCGCGGTCGATCGTTTCGACCGCCCGAGCGGCACGCGCATCCATTGCGAAGACTTCGCCCAGGTGATGGGACGCATGCCCGAACAGAAATACAGCGGCAGCTATCTCGATATCGCGAAGATTCTGATGGCCTACCCCGACTCGATGGGAGAGACTGCAGTTCACGAACTGCTGCGCCGGGTCATGATCAATCAGCTGCTTGGCAACGTCGACATGCATCTGAAAAATATCGGCGTCATCTACCGTGATGGCCACACACCCGAGCTTTCTCCGTTCTACGATGTCGTTGCCTACCCGGTTTATGCCAACCGCCAGGGACATGGTCTTGCCATGCTCGAGCAAAAAACACCTGCAGTCGCCCCGTCAATCGGCACAAGAAAGCCGTCGCTCGATCGGCCAACACTGCGCCAGTTTTGCGCGGCACTGAAAATCCCCGAGAAACCGGCCGATCGTGTGTTGCGCAACGTCGTGCACCAGGCGGCGACCCAGTGGCCTCGAATGATCGAAGCCTCACTGCTGACCCGAGAACAAAAGCGTCGCCTCAACGCGTTTCTGTCAGCAAGGCTCAAGGAACTTTCCTACCGGCCGAGGCAAGCTGCTCAAGGACTGGAAGGAAACGCGGCACTCCCGCCGCTCGTCACCGAGGGTTGATCGCAGCAGCTTGCCGCCCAGCACTGGTACAGGCGCCACGGCAGCCACGCGGGTGCGGAAACGCTGTCCAGTCGAGCAACATCAGGCCGCCCCACCCTGCGCGGATCGCTTGGCAGCGCCCCCCATCTGCCCGATAAATCGCCTCGCTAAACCTCCCGCGCCGCCGGTCATCTCAAGGAATGCGAATTGCTCAAAGCCGATTTCTGGAATCCGTACGGCGTGTCATGCCGGCATTTTTTCCAGGTCGACTTTGGGGAGATTTGCAAATGCTCGTCAGCCATCTAGGGCGCTTCTCAGTAATTTGTACCGCGACGCGGCAGGGCTCGGCCTGGCGCGGCAGCGCGCGAATCAAGCCGGCCGAGGGTGCGCCAGAGCCTTTCACCGAGTCGCCCACCTACCTGGCAAGCGCCACCTTTCGGAGTGAAGCGGCCGCCGAAGCCGCGGTACAAAAAGAAGTGATGACCGTCATGCGCAAGCTGGCCGACCAGGGTCGCGCACTCGATTCTCTGCTCGCAGAAAGCGGCATGCGAAATGACGCGAACGATAAGGAAGAGGATTTTTTCTAGGCGGACCAGCAAACCTCGTCGCCTCGACCCGTTCTCGCTCCGCGGGCGCAGCCGAGGCACGAGGTTTGCT
>CAZZVZ010000027.1:11867-15460 GCA_964657655.1 Gammaproteobacteria bacterium
CCTTCAAAAAAACGGCCAAGTCACCTTGCCGTTGCTCATTTTCTAGAAGCTGCGCTGCTTCGTTCGTCCTGGAATTTCAGTATGTTTATTCGCATTGGTTTCGATATGGTGTACGACTGCATGCAGCCGACACCGATGGTTTTTGCCCTTAACGTTCACCCCTCGCTCAAGTCTCGACTGGTGGTGCCTGATCAGCTGTTCACGCAGCCATTCGTGCCGCTGGAATTTTATCGCGACGCGTTCGACAATGTGTGCAGCCGCATCATTGCGCCGACCGGCCCGCTCCGCGTCATGGCTGATGCGGTGATCGAAGACACCGGAACACCCGAACCAGCACTACCGCATCTGGGCCAGCTGCCAGTCGAGGCCTTGCCGAGCGACACCTTGATGTACCTGCTTGGCAGCCGCTACTGCGAGACAGACCTGCTCATGAGCACAGCCTGGAATCTCTTTGGTCACACCACCCCCGGCTGGCAGAGGGTCCAGGCGATCAACGATTGGGTGCACAACCACATCACCTTCGGCTACCAATATGCACGCCCGACAAAAACAGCCTGGGAAGCCTACAACGAAGGCAGAGGCGTGTGCCGCGACTTTGCTCATCTGGCGATTACCTTGTGCCGCTGCATGAACATCCCGGCACGCTATTGCACCAGCTACCTCGGGGACATCGGCGTGGCACCGGTCGATGCACCAATGGATTTCGCGGCGTCCTTTGAAGCCTATCTCGATGGTCAATGGTATCCGTTCGACCCTCGCAACAATCAGCGTCGCATCGGACGCATTCTGGTGGCGCGTGGACGCGACGCTGCGGACGTTGCCATCGCAAGTACCTTCGGCACCAACTTCCTCAGCCACTTTCGCGTCTGGACCGACCAACTCGACGACCACGCAACCGATGCCCCGGACTATCTTGTGGGCGACGGCGTCCCTGTCAACGCGGTGAGAAGCTGGGCCAAACAGCGCATGCTGGCTGCGTGAGACGAAGCACTGCTCGCGCCGTGAGCGCACGAGCAGTGCAGGCAGCGGACAAAGCGACGCCACGAACGAGCTATCTTCCTGGCGCCACCATTGCGGTGATCGGCGCCACGACGATCATCCGGCAAGCCCGCTCGCCCTGTCGTTCAACGCATCACCCAGCTGCGGGTGGACGCGTTGACGCGTCCCTAGGACGGCTGGTACCCGAGCCGCTGCATGGCTGCAGACAGTTGTTGGCCAGCGCTCCAGTAGTCCTGCCAGGGATCTTGCCGTTCGAACGAGACATGCTCGCGCGCGGTCTTCACGGTCCAGTAGTCCGCTCTCTTTAATTGGTCGAGATCGTTCCAGCCGATTGGCATTGAAACGCCCAGCCCGGGACGCGCGCGAGCGGAGAAGGCTGCTGCAGTGGTTGCAGTATGTCCGTTGCGCAACCAGTCGATAAAAATCCTGCCCACGCGATTGCTGGCGCCGCTCTTGGCGACGAAGCGAGACGGTATCGTCTTGGCCAGATGTCGCACCACCGCTTGCGAGAAGCCCTTGACCGTCTCGGATGGCATCTCAGGAACAAGTGGCACCACCACATGCAGACCGCGCCCGCCACTGGTCTTGAGCCAGCTCTTCAGACCAAGTTCGTCGAGCATGGCTCGCACCAGAAGCGCAGCCTCCTGGATATGGGCCCAGGTCACGCCGTCACCCGGATCGAGATCGAAGATCATCCGGTCCGGGTGATCGATGTGTGCTGCGGTCGAGTTCCAGGTATGAAATTCAATCACGTTCATCTGTGCGGCGTTGACAATGGCGGTCGGGCTTGCCACCTCGAGCAGCGCTGCGTGTCCCGGCCAAAGCGACGCATCGAAGGCGCGCATCCCGGGAATGCTCAATTTGTCGTCATGCTTTTGAAAAAACTGCTGGCCGGAGATTCCAGCCGGGGCACGAACCAGCGAGACGGGCCGGGCAGCCAGATGAGGCAGCAGTCGGTCTGCAATGCTTTCGTAGTAACGCACCAGCTCGCCTTTTGTGATTCCCGAAGTGGTGTCGATCACCCGTTCCGGATTTGAAACCTTGACCTGCTTGTCGGGCGCGCCAGGGGGCGCAGGCGTTGATTTCGCAAGCTCCCGCACGACAAGCTTGGGATCCTTGTCCTTGCGCAGGCCTTTGAAGGACGGATGACGCACGTGGCCGTCGGGCGTCCATTCCGAGAAAGCGACTTCTGCCACAAGTCTCGGCTTGACCCAGCGTTGCGTTCCCGCAGGTCGTCGCGACCAGCGTCCAGGCTTGACCGAAGCGGGGTCGAGTGTCGCTGTCGCCGTTTCAATTTTTGCCAGCGTTTTGTAGAGCGTGGCTGATTCAAGAGCGGTAAAGCCGGTGCCCACGCTGCCGGCATAGGTCAGCTTGCCGTTGTCGTAGTATGAAAGCAGCAGCCCGCCCACTTCACCGCGCGCGCCCTGACGGTCCGTGAAGCCTGCGATCACGAACTCCTGGCGCTGTGAGCACTTGAGCTTGAGCCATGCCGAGCTGCGTTCACAGACATAGCCCGCATCGATGCGCTTGGCAATCACACCCTCGAGCTTCATGTTGCAGGCCGACGCGAGAACAGCACGCGCGTCACCTTCGAAGTGCTCGGTGTAGCGCACCAGCTGGCCCGCACCCGACTTCATGACATCGCGCAGCATATTCTTTCTCGACCAGAACGGTTGGTTTCTCATGTCCAGGCCGTTCAGGAACGGCGCGTCGAAAACGAAGTAGGTCAGCGTCGTTGCCACTCTGGCATCGAACGCCTTTTGCAGCGCGTTGAAATTCGGCACCCCCTGCGCATCGAGGACCACCACCTCGCCATCAAGCCATCCGGACTTGATACCAAGCGTGCCGAGCTCTGCTGCGATGGCCGGCATCTTCGCGGTCCAGTCGTGGCCGCCGCGCGTGAACAGCTGGACCCTGCCGCGCTCCAGACGCGCCATGATGCGGTAGCCGTCGAATTTGATTTCGTAGACCCAGCGACCTGCTGGCACATCTGTCGCGAGGGTCGCGAGCTGAGGCGTAAGTGCCGGCGGCAAGGCGGCTCTGGGTGCGGGTTTGGAGGGCGGCGACGCTGGCAACGCCGGCGCGCCCGGGCTGGTGCGTGGCTCGCGCTCCTCGACCGGGCCAAGCGGCTTGCTCACCACGCTGTCGGGCAGCGCGCTAATGACGTCATACTCAGACAGGGGGCGCGCCCATTCATCCTTCTTCTTGAACAGCATCCACTGGTCCTGCTTCTTGGCATCGGCTTTCGAGATGCGTACCAGCTCCCACATGCCCGCCAGCTTCTCGCCGTGCAGCGTGAACAGCAGCTTGCCCTTGCCGAGCCCCTCCCTGGGATCGCCTTGTGGCTGCCACCAGCCGCGGTCCCAGACGATGACGGTGCCAGCGCCGTACTGCTTGGCCGGGATGGTGCCCTCGAACGCGGCGTAGTCGACCGGGTGATCTTCGACCTGAATCGCGATGCGCATTTCTTTGGGGTCGTGGACATTAGGGTTCTCCTTAGCGGGAAGGATTTTAAGCCGTTGAAGGGGCGATGCGCAAGGCGTGTGCCGGGTTAACGGGGAGGGTTCAGGGCCGGGCGTGGCCTCGATGCTTCT
>CAZZVZ010000028.1:0-459 GCA_964657655.1 Gammaproteobacteria bacterium
AGGATCTCCCGGCCATCGATCGGCATGCCCAATACACGTTCGAGTCCGGCAACCCACCCCGCCAGCCGTGCAATTTCATGACCGTTGGCGGTGATCAGCATAATGGGGACGTGGCTGGTGTGCTGCCCTGCTTTGAGCACCCTGGCCACTTCGATTGCCGCTGCGCTGCTGAGTGGATCAATCAGGATGATCAGATCAGGGTGGCGCAATCCGAGTAGCCTGAAGGCCTCCTCACTGCTGGATGCGCCGACCGTGATGTTTCCGTCGGACCGCAGAATCGACTCCAGCGACCGGTAAGTTCTGCGATCGCCAGTCACGATAAGGATGCTGGAAGACTTGGCCATGGTTGGTCGGCTTGCGCACCAGGCTTGGTCACCGATCCAGCCAGCTATCCAGCATAAATTGCGCCCAGTTGCTGCATCGGGTCGATTTCCAGCCAAGCGCTGCCGATGCGGCCTG
>CAZZVZ010000028.1:469-15455 GCA_964657655.1 Gammaproteobacteria bacterium
CAGCGGGAGACGACCGACCATCGCCGGCGTGGTGCGTGTCTGTCGCGGGTGGTTAAACTGCCATGGCCGCCGTGATCGGTGCGTGATGCTCGTAATTGATGAGGGAAAAATCAGCCGGTTCAATTTTTTCGAGCCATTTGGGTTCGAACCGGCCAGTCTTCGCCATCTCGGGGATGCGGTCCGAAATCTTGAGCCTGGGCATTGGGAAGGGATCTCGCCTCAACTGCTCTTCGAGCATGGGCAGGTGGTTCTCGTAGATATGCGCATCGCCAATGAAGTAGCTGAACCAGCGCGCCTGATAGCCAGTAAGGCGAGCTGCCAATTCCAGCAGCAGCGCAGCCTCGGCCAGGTTGAAAGGCGCGCCCAGACCGATGTCATTGCTGCGAATGTAGAGACAAAGTGACAGCTCACGCGTCGCGCTGTTGGCGATGAACTGATAAAGAAGATGGCAGGCCGGCAGCGCGACCGCGTCCAGGTCGGCCGGGTTCCAGCCGTGGAACAGGATACGACGGCTCGACGGATTGCTGACAATGGTCTTGAGGCACTCGCCCAGCTGATCGACTGCCTTGTAGAGCAGGACCTTCTCGATGCCGTCTTCCACCAGCATCGAGACCTGGACGAAGCCGCGCTTGTGCGCATCGGCGATCTGCGCCGCATGGCGAACATCGATCAGCTTGTAGGCTGGCCATGCACGCCACTGAACGCCGTAGACCGGCCCCAGATCGTCTGGACCTTCGCGATAGGGGTTGGCGAGCCACTCGGCATTTTCGTTGGCGTTCTGATCCCAGACCTTGCAGCCGAGTGCACGAAAATCGGCGGCACTGCGCGATGCGCGAAGAAAGGCGATCAGTTCGCCGACCACCGATTTGAATGCCAGGCGTTTGGTCGTGACCGCCGGGAAACCATCTTTTTTCAAGTCGAAACGCATCATTGCGCCCGGCGCGCTGATGGTGCGAATACCGGTGCGGTTGGACTGCCAGCTGCCTTGCTCGAGGACGGTTCTGACCAGATCGAGGTACTGTTTCATGAAGCGGATCTCGGGGATGGATCGGCATGCCGGACAAGCTGCCATTTTACCCGCGCCGGCCGTGTCACGCCTTTCGCGGACAACTATGCGGCGAACTGCAGCTTGGCGAGGCGCGCGTAAAGGCCACTGCCCGCCAGCAGCTCCGCGTGGATGCCGGTCTCGACAATTCTGCCGTCTTCGAGGGCCACGATCCGGTCGGCGCGCTGCACCGTCGAGAAGCGGTGAGCGATGATGATGGTGGTGCGGCCACGCATGGCAGCTTCAAGCGCCCGCTGCACCAGGAACTCGCTCTCGGCATCGAGCGCGCTGGTCGCCTCATCGAGCAGGAGCAGCGGCGGGTTTTTCAGGATGGCACGTGCGATGGCAATGCGTTGACGCTGTCCGCCCGAAAGGCGTACGCCGCGCTCGCCCAGATAAGTCTGGTAACCATCGGGCATGCGCTCAATGAATTCGTGCGCCTGTGCCGCTTGCGCTGCAGCGATCACTTCTTCGTCGCTTGCGTCCTGGCGGCCATAGCGGATGTTGGTCATCGCGTCGGCCGAGAAAATGACCGTGTCCTGCGGCACGATGCCGACGATCGCGCGCAGTTCGTCGAGCGCCAGCTGCTGGGCTGGCACACCATTGAGCGCAATGCTGCCGTGCTGCGGATCATAAAAGCGCAACAGCAGCTGGAACACGGTTGACTTGCCTGCGCCCGAAGGGCCGACCAGTGCCACCGATTCGCCAGGCGCGATCGCAAGCGTGAAGTCGCTCAGGGCCGAATGATCGGGGCGCGAAGGATAGTTGAAACTGACGTGATCGAACTCGACGCGCGCACCGGTGGCTTCGGCGCGAAATGGGGTGGGAATTGCGGGCGAGGAGACAAAGGTCGCCGCATCAAGCAGCTCGGTCAGTCTCTCGGTCGCGCCGATGGCGCGCAGCACATCGCCCCAGGTCTCGGTCAACGCGCCGACCGATCCGGCCGTCAGGCCCGAGTACAGCACGAAGGCAGCCAGGGCACCTGCTGTCATGCTGCCATTGATGACATCGGTAGCACCAAGCCACAACACAAAGACGATCGCGCCGAACACCAGGGTAATGACGACACTGGTCAGAATGGCGCGTGTTCGCGTGCGACGCATGGCGGTCGCAAAACTCGACTCGACGGTGCTCTGGAAGCGTCGCTGCTCCCAGATTTCCTGCGTGAAAGCCTGCACTGTCGACATGGCATTGAGCACTTCGCTCGCCAGCGCCGAAGAATCGGCGACACGATCCTGGCTATCGCGCGACAGGCGTCTGACGCGTCGCCCCAGCACCACGATGGGCACCACCACCAGGGCGAGCAGGCCAACCGTGATGACAAACAGCTTGACGCTTGTCACGGCCAGCATGGCCAGGCCGCCGATGAAGAGGAACAGGCTGCGCAATCCCATCGACAAGCTGCTGCCAACCACCGTTTGCACCAGCGTGGTGTCGGTGGTCAGGCGCGACAGGACTTCGCCGGTGCGTGTAGTCTCGAAAAACTCGGGCGACTGAACCAGCATGCGGGCATAGACGGCGCCGCGCAGGTCGGTCACCACCCGTTCGCCGAGCCACGTGACCATGTAAAAGCGTGCAGCGGTCGCCAGCGCCAGCACCACGGCGACAGCAAACAGCCCGAGAAAATAGGCATTGACGCTGGTCCGGCTGGCGCCACCTTGCGTGAAGCCGTGATCGATCAGCTGCTTGAAGGCGGCTGGGACCACCAGGGTCGAGGCCGATGACACCACCAGGAACACCAGGGCGAGCATCAGTTGCCGCCGGTAGGGCGCGATGAAGGGCCACAGGCGCCTTAGTGTTCCAAGAGCAGCTTTGCGGGGGACGGGGAGTTCAGCAGGGGGCATGAGCAGGGCAGCAGAGCAGACGAAGTGAGGTGGCGAAGTGACGATCATGCCAGCGCTGGCATCTTACATGGTGACGGCGCAGGCCTAATGCAAGCGCAGCGCCGCCCCATATCCGGTCAGTTCCAGGTAACCCTCGCCAACTGCAGCCGGCGCCGCGTTGCCGGTTGCAGAATGCAGCGTCACCGGGCCCTCCCAGTACAAGGTGCCGGTACTGGCGTTGGCATTGATCTCCGAGTCATCCATCAGGGGCGAGAGAGTGAATTTCTCACTGGCCACGCTGACCTGCTGGGACACCGGGTAGCGCACCGCGCTATGCGGCGAGGTCCAGCTCGACAGTGACTGGAAGCGCACCTGCTCGGGCCCGAAATAGTGTACCGATCCTGCCGCATCACGCCGGGTGGCGGCACTCCAGAGCGCACTGCCATCGCTGCGACGCATTTGAAACGCCATCAGGGCGCCGCCATCGCTCATATTGGCGCCAAGCCAGTCCCAGCCCTGCGCGCTGGTATCCATGTAGCTGTCAGACCATTCGTGATCAAGCCATGCGCTGCCGGTCACCGAACGCTTCTTGCCGTTCAGCACAAGTGTGCCGGTGACACGCAGATGCGGCAGGCTGTAGTAGTGCGACACAGCCTGCGTCGAAGGGCCCTTGTGGCTGATGCCGTCGTCACCTCCCTCAAGCAGCACCGGCTGGGCCGGCTTCATCTCGAGATCGTAGGAAAAGTCCTGACTGTCGACCTGCGCCATGATCGGCCCGGCGGCATCGGCCTGCTGCAATCTCCATCTGCCGATGTGCGCGTCCATCTCGGTGGTGCTGGCGCCTGCCAGATCGAAGGCCGCACGCATGGTCTTTTGTGCGAACAGCACATGGCCCTGGCGCGGATCAGACACAGCTGCGTGTGCCAGCATCACCTGGCGCGCGGCAAAGGCACTCGGATTGTCTTTTGCAGCATCAATGCGGCTGCGAAAGAAAGTGATCTGAAAGCCGACTGGATGACCGTCATCATCAAGCCATCCGGTCACGTACCACCATTCGGTCTGCTGATCGGGATGCGAGCCACGTTCGGCAGAGGAGGGCGCGCCTGCAGCAGGGCTTGCGGCAACCCTCGCCATACTGCATATCAGCAGCAGTGCCAGCGCCGCGACCACCAGGTGGAAGTGCCGATTCACCAATCCTCCCGCACGGCGCGGATGGCAGAAGTCGACAGGGCGCCGCGACCGCTCAGCAGCGCGGTACCGGCGGACGCCAGCAGCATCGCGGCGGCGATGCCGATGATGAGCGGCCACGGCACATGGGTATCCATGGTCCAGTGAAATGATTGCGGATTGACCCGCTTGATCAGAATTTCCCCTTCGAGCAGTCCCACCAAAAAGCCGCACAGCACACCGATCACACCCAGCGCAAATCCTTCGGTGACCAGCATCTGCATGATCTCGCGTCGTTGCACGCCCAGATGGCGCAGCATGCCGAACTCACGAGCCCGCGCGATGGTCTGCGCCGAGAAAGTGGCAGCAACACCGGCAAGCCCGATGCCGATCGCGACTGCCTCGAGCAGGTAGGTAATGGCGAAGCTGCGGTCGAAGATGACAAGCGAGCTGCGCCTTATCTCGGCGGGCGATGCCAGCTGCGCGTGGCCGCCCAGCACCTGAGGGAGCGCCTGTCGAATCTGATCCTCAAGGTGGGCGGCCGACTCGCCCTTTGCCAGCGTGAAAGCGGCGTCGCTGCGGGCCAGGCGCCCGGTCAGTCGGGTATAGCTTGCCGAATCCATCACGATGCTGCCATTCTGGCGCGCGTAGTCGCGCCAGATCCCGGCAACGCGCACGGTGATGTCGTGGCTGCTGCCATCGACGCCATCAAGCGACAGATGTTCCATGTCGCCGATGTTCCAGCGATACAGTTCGCGCATCGCCTCCGAGATCCAGATCAGGGGCAGGTCGCCTCGGTCGGATGTCTCAGGTGAACTTGCAATTACCGGCAGGCCCGCTGGGCGATCGCCGGAATAGTCGCGCACCATCAGGGTGACCGCCGGACGATCGGCTTGCAAAGTCAGATTCTCGGTGGCCAGAAACGAGACGTGCGATGCGCCTTCGAGATGCGACAGGGCCTGCTGGGTTGACTCATCGAGCGCAAACGAATCGCCTGGACCGGCTACATGCAGGTAGACATCGGCGGCTAGGACAGTCGCGAGCCAGTCATCGACCGAGCTGCGAAAACTGAACACCATGGTGGCCATGGCGACCATCAGGCTGGCACTCGCCACAATCCCAGACAGTGCGATCGTCCCCTGGGTCGGCGCGGCCCAGAGCCGACGCAATGCCAGTCCAGCAGCGATTGATGGCTCCTGCACCACATGGCCGAGCAGCCTGACGCCTGATCGCACCAACGCTGGCATGGCGGCGATGCTCGCGAGCAGCAGCAGGGCCATGGCCAGGTAGGCGCCGAATGGCACACTGTCGACGGCTGGAAGAAAGAGACACACGAGACCAGGCAGTGCCAGCGCCAGCGGCACTCGCAGGCGCGGCGCGCGCTTGGGGTCGAACGCTTCGTCTTGTGCCTTAAGTGCCGCCGCGCTGGCGTTTCTTGCCGCGCGCCGGGCTGGCAGCAGCGAGCCTGCAATTGCGGCGCCAACACCGAGGAAAAAGAAAGCCCCTGCAGCAGCCGGGCTCCACACCAGCGCGCTCGACTGCGCGCCGAAATAGCCGCCACCCAGATCGCCACCGAAGAGCCGCAGCACCAGGCGCGCCAGCACCGTGCCGCCGCAGAGCCCGAGGGTACTGCCGATCGCACCGAGCAATGCGCCCTCGGCCAGCACCTGCGCCAGCAGCTGGGACTGCGTCAGACCGAGTACGCGCAGCAGGGCGTTCTGGCGCGAGCGCCGGAGGACCGAGAGGGACTGGGTCGAATACACCAAGAAGGCACCGGTAAAGAGCGCCATCAGCGCCAGCATGTCGAGATTGACACGGTAGGCGCGCGACAGACGATCGGTCTGCATCGCATCGTCGCGCGGCGCAACCAACACCGCATTGGGCGGCAGCAGTGGCAGCAGTGCCTGCCTGAGCTGCGCCTCGGAAGTATCGGGCGCACGCTTCATTGCGATGCGGGTCAGCCGGTGCATGCGATGCAACAGCCACTGCGCATTGGCGATATCCATCATGGCCAGGTGTACATCGCTCGAAGGCAACGCGCCGGCAATCTGCAGTGCGGCAGGCTGCTGATCGACGATCACTGAAAGTGGTGCGCCAACCTTTGCATGCAACTGATCGATCAACACCGGATTCAGATAGATGGCACCGCGTGCAAACAGATCGCCACTACCGGAAGCAGCGCCCAGTGATGCTGCCACAGGATTGATGTCGCGCGCCGTGAACACATCAAGACCCGTGACATGCAACAGCGTGCCCGAGCCCCGTGCGCCTGTGCCTGGGACGTTGGGCATGAAGACATCGACGTCGAGCGAGGGTGCAGCCACTGCCACTTCGGCGAGGGTCGCCACGCGCGGATACAAGGTGTCATCGAAGCCTGACGGCTCACGCGACACGATCTCGAGGTCATACCGACCTGACACCGCGTTGACCGCATCGGTGAAGTGGCTGATGGCCGAACCATTGACCAGGTGAACACAAAAACCGAGCGAGACGCCGGTCGCGATCGCGCAGAGCGCCAGCAGCACGCGCCACGGATAGCTGCGCCACTCGCCGTAGAGCAGGCGCGAGAAGATGGCCGCGTTCAGAATGGCTCCAGACCTTGTGCGGTGAGGCGCAGCTTGCGGTCGGCGATTGCAGCGGTCGCCTCGGAGTGCGTCACCAGCAGCGTTGCGGTTCCGTCCTTTCGCATCAGATCAGACATCAGCGCCAGCACGCGCTGTGCGTTTTCGGGATCGAGATTGCCGGTCGGCTCGTCGGCCAGCAGCACGGCGGGGCGATGTACCAGTGCACGCGCGATGGCCACGCGCTGCAGTTCGCCGCCCGACAGCTGGCGCGAAAAGTCATCGATGCGCGTGCCCAGACCGACCTCGGCCAGGATCGCGCTGGCACGAACCCGAGCCGCCGCCCTGGGCACTTTGTTGAGCAGCAGGGTGAGCTCGACATTTTGCAGCAGGCTCAGGTGCGGCAATATATGAAATGCCTGGAACACAAAACCAAAGCGCTCACGCCTGAGGGCGGTCAGCTCGCGATCCGAAAGACCTTGCAGCGCGCGCTGATCAAGCGTGATGCTGCCGGCATCAAATTGATCGAGCCCGGCGATGATATTGAGCAGCGTCGACTTGCCGGCTCCCGACTCGCCCATGATGGCGACACATTCGCCGGCCGCAAGCTCGAGGTCGAGTTGCCGAAACAGTTCGCGACCGCCCGGCAGGCACTTCCTCAGTCCAGATACTGTGAGCATGTCCGCATTGTAGTCGGAGCAGCCAGAAGGACAGCGTGCCCGACCACGGGTCTTGAGTAGAATGCATCCTTTCTAGAGGAATGTCTTGGTCGATCTAGCCAGCATTGAGAGCGCGCGCGAGCGCCTGCGAGGACATATCGCGAATACGCCGTTCATGCATTCGCGCACCCTGTCGCGCATGCTCGGATCGGAGATCTACCTGAAGTTCGAGAACCTGCAGTTCACCGCCTCGTTCAAGGAACGCGGTGCCTTGAACCGCCTCCTGGCGCTCGATCAGCGCCAACGCGATAGCGGCGTCATCGCCGTATCGGCCGGCAATCACGCGCAAGGCGTCGCCTACCATGCCGAACGCCTCGGCATCCACGCCGTCATCGTGATGCCGCGCTTTACGCCGACCGTGAAGGTCGAGAACACGCGGCGTTTCAATGCCGAAGTGGTGTTGCACGGCGACAGTTTCGATGACGCCAAGGATCACGGCATCCTGCTCGCGCGACAGCGTGGCCTGACCATGATTCACCCCTACGACGATGAAGCGGTGATTGCCGGCCAGGGCACGCTCGGCCTCGAAATGCTGGAGGCTGAACCGTCCCTGGACATGCTTGTCATCGCCATTGGTGGCGGCGGTCTGATCTCGGGCGTCGCCACGGCAGCGCGCGCCCTGAAACCTGACCTCGCCATCATTGGCGTGCAAAGCGAACGCTTTCCGGCGATGTACGGCTTGTTCCATGATCGGCAGCTCGAAAGCGGCCTGTCGAGCATCGCCGAAGGGATTGCCGTCAAGAGTCCAGGGGTCCTCACCGCGCCGATCGTGCGTCAGCTGGTCGATGACGTGATGCTGGTGAGCGAGGCAGATATCGAGCATGCCATCGTGGTGCTGCTCGAGATCGAGAAGACCGTGGTCGAGGGCGCGGGCGCAGCCGGTCTTGCCGTCTTGCTCAACGCAAGACAAGCCGGTGAGGAGCGCTTTCTCGGCAAGCGCATCGGTCTGGTGCTGTGTGGCGGCAATATCGACCCGCTGGTGCTGGGCGATATCATCGAGCGCGGCATGGTGAGAGCCGGACGGCTGGCCCGCATCCGGGTCGATCTGCGTGACCTGCCTGGGGCCTTGGCGCGCGTCACGACACTGCTGGCCGAGCTCAATGCAAACATCGAGGAAGTGCATCATCAGCGCGCCTTCAGCACGCTGCCGGTCCAGCGCGTGGAAGTCGATCTGGTCCTACAAACGCGCGGTCATGCCCATCTGGCGGAAGTGATCGAGCGCCTCAACGCAGCGGGCTTCGTCGCCACCGCGCAGTGAGCCCGGCTCACAGGTCGCTGGCGCCCACGCCGCCGACCGTGGCGTTGAAACCCGCATCGACATAGGTGATCTCGGCCGTGATGGCCGCAGACAGATCCGACAGCAAGAAGGCTGCCACGTTGCCGACCTCATCGATGGTGACGTTGCGCCGTAGCGGGGCATTGCTTGCCACGAATTCGAGGATCTTGCCAAAGCCCTTGATGCCTGCTGCAGCCAGCGTCTTGATCGGACCGGCAGAAATGCCATTGACGCGGATGTTGCGCGGTCCGAGCGATTCGGCCATGTAGCGCACGCTCGCCTCGAGCGAGGCCTTGGCAAGGCCCATGGTGTTGTAGTTGGGGACCACGCGCTCGGCGCCCAGATAGGTCAGCGTCAGCAGCGATGCGCCGCTCGACAGCATTGGCAATGCAGCCTTGGCCAGCGCGCCGAAGCTGTAGGCGGAGATGTCGTGCGCAATGCGAAAATTCTCGCGGGTAAAACCTTCCAGGAAATCGCCGGCGATGGCTTCGCGCGGCGCGAAGCCGATGGCATGCACCAGACCGTCAAGTGATGACCATGAGCCCTTGAGCTGCTCGAACAGGGCGGCAATTTCCGCGTCATCGGCCACGTCGCAGGAAAACACCAGCTTGCTGTCGAAATCACGGGCCAGCTCGGAGACGCGCTCCTTGAAGCGTTCTCCGACATAGGTGAAGGCAAGCGTTGCCCCTTCGCGATGGCAGGCACGCGCAATCCCGTAGGCGATCGAGCGGTTGGACAGCACCCCCGTGATGAGAATTTTCTTGCCGGCCAGAAAGCCCATCTCGTTCTCCTTGTGGCAATTTGGTCTGATATTTGGCCCGCAGTATAGAGGATTGGGCCAATTTCGCGGAGCGCGAACCACCGTGCTTTTGCAGTGGCGCGCTCACAAGGCACAATAGGCGCTGGTTCCGGGCAGCACCGTCTGCGTTCGATGCTTCGAAAAATCCTCAACTACGCAGCCCCTCGCGCTGTCTGGCAAAGCCTTCGGCTGCTGCTCGGCTGCGCCCTGCTGTGCGCCTGCAACGGCGTGATGGATGACCCCAATCCGCCCGGTGCGGAGGCGACCAACACCGAGTTCACCGCGGTGCTGCAGAGCACCCCCAAATATCTCGACCCGACCGCGTCGTACGCCAGCGATGAGGCGCCGATTACCACAGCGGTCTACGAGCCCCCCTATCGCTACAGCTATCTGAAGCGCCCCTACACGCTCGAAGGACGCGCCGCGACCGAGGTGGCCGAGCCTGCTTACCTGGATGCCAACGGTAAAGAGCTGCCCGCCAGCGCGCCGACCGATCAGATTGCCCAGAGTGTCTACCTGATCCACCTGCGCCACGGCATCATGTTCGCGCCGCATCCGGCTTTCGCGCGCGACAACAAGGGCGAGCTGGTCTATGCGCACCTCACCGCCAAGGATCTCGAGGGCAAGTATTCGATTCCCGATTTCGACAAGACCGGCACGCGCGAACTGACGGCAGAAGATTATGTATACGCCATCAAGCGGCTCGCCACGCCGCGCATCAAGTCGCCCAGCTATTCGGTGTTCGAGAAATACATTATCGGGCTGCGCGATCTGGCTGCTGCCTTGCGGCAGGAAGACGCGAGACTGCGGCAGGGCCTCGACCCGACCGAGCGCGATCTGCCATTTCTCGATCTGAGAAAATTCCAGCTGGCAGGTGCCGATGCGCCCGATCGCTATACCCTTCGCATTCGGATTGCGGGGCGCTACCCGCAGTTCAAGTACTGGCTGGCACAGACCTTCTTCTCGCCGGTGCCATGGGAGGCAGACGCCTTCTACGCGCAACAGGGCATGGCCGCGCGCGATCTGAGTCTCAACTTCTGGCCGGTCGGCAGCGGCGCCTACATGCTGACGCGCTACCTCGAGAATCGCGCCATTACCCTCGAGCGCAATCCCAATTTTCACGGCGAACCCTACCCGTGCGAGGCATCGCCCGAAGACGTGGCGCTCGGGCTGACCCGAGACTGCGGCAAGACCATGCCGTTTACCGATCGCATCGAGATGGTGATCGAAAAGGAACGCACGCCGCTCAAGAACAAGTTTCTCGAGGGCTATTACGACGAACCCGATCTGGTGCACCCGGAGTTCGGCATCGAAATGAGTGTCGATGCGCGTGATTCTCCCGAACAGGCTGCAGAGATGAACGCGCACGGCATGCGTTTCCCGCGCGCAGTCGAGCCTGCCAACTGGTACATCGGCTTTAACTGGCTCGATCCGGTGGTCGGTCGTGGCAAGACACCCGAACAGATGGAGCGCAACAGAAAGCTGCGTCAGGCGCTGCAGATCGCCGTGAATTGGGAGGAGTTCTGTCAGGTGTTCGAGAGGAAGGGCGGCGTGGCTGCCATGGGCCCGATCCCGCCCGGTGTGTTCGGTCACCGTGACGACCAGGCTGGCATGGACGCCGTGGCCTATGACTGGGTGGATGGCAAGCCGCAAAGAAAACCGCTCGACGCGGCGAAAAAGTTGCTGGCCGAGGCCGGCTACCCGGATGGTCGTGATGCGAAGACCGGCCAGCCCCTGATCCTCAACTACGATTACGAGCGTATCCCAACGCCTGAATACAAGGCCGAGATCGAGTGGGTCATCAAAGAGTTCGGCAAGCTCGGGATTCAGCTCGAGGTGCGCGCCACTGACTACAATCGTTTCCAGGACAAGATGGATGCGGGCAGTGCCCAGGTGTTCTGGTGGGGCTGGCAGGCCGACTACCCGGATGCCGAGAACTTCATGTTCTTGCTGTACGGGCCGAATTCCAAGGCCGCCTCGCACGGCAACGGCGAGAATGCCGCGAATTATCAGAACGATGAATTCGACCGGCTGTTCCTCAGGATGCAGGTGCTCGATGACGGTCCCGAGAAGCAGGCGCTGCTCGATCGCATGACGACCATCCTGCAGACAGATTCGCCGTGGCTGATGGGCTACTACCCCTACGCCGCGGGTGCATATCCCAACTGGCTCGCCAACGGCAAGCCGGGCATGGTGATCAAGGACAACCTGCAATACCACCGTATCGATGCAGCGCTACGGGAGCGCGAACTGAAGAGCTGGAATCGCCCCATCGTCTGGCCGCTGTGGCTGCTGCTGGCGGCTTTCGTGCTGGCACTCTATCCTGCCTGGCGCGGCTTCAAGGCGCGTGAGCGCGCCACGGCGCTTCCTGCATGCGCCACACCAGCGCCCGGTCTCACCTCGAGGGCGGGCAGCTGACATGGCGAGTTATCTGGTGCGCCGCGTGCTCTATGGCCTGCTGGTCCTGATCGGTGTCAACCTGATCACCTTCGTGCTGTTTTTCGCGGTCAATACGCCAGATGACATTGCGCGCATGAATATCGGCGGCAAGCGCATCACCCATGAGGCCATCGAACTGTGGAAAGTGCAGCACGGCTACGACAAGCCTCTGCTGTGGAATGCAAAGGCAGAGGCTGGCGCCAAGGTCAGCGACACCATCTTCTGGGATCGCTCGGTCAACCTGTTTCGCCTGCGCTTCGGTTTGAGTGACAGCGGTCGCGATATTCGCCACGAGATCGCAGCACGCGTCGGACCGAGCCTTGCGCTCCAGGTGCCGGTTTTCCTGCTGACGGTGCTGATCTCGGTGGTGTTTTCTGTTGCAGTGGTGTTCTTTCGCGGCACCTACCTCGACTTCATGGGGGTGGTGCTGTGCGTCGTGATGCTGTCGATTTCGGCACTGTTCTACATCATTGCCGGCCAGTGGCTGTTTTCCAAGGTGTTGCGGGTGGTGCCATTCGCCGGATTTGCGGGCGGCCTCGGGCTGGTCAAGTTTCTGCTGCTGCCAGTGTTCATCAGCGTGCTGTCTCGACTTGGCAGCGATGCACGTCTGTATCGCGCCATGTTTCTCGAAGAGTTGACACGTGACTATGTGCGCACCGCGCGTGCCAAGGGTCTGTCCGAGCCAGTGGTGCTGTTTCGTCATGTGCTGCGCAACGCGCTGATCCCGATCATTACCAACACCTTCACGATTTTCCCGATCCTGTTTCTCGGCAGCCTGGTGTTCGAGTCCTTCTTTGGCATCCCCGGACTTGGCAGCTACACCATCGAGGCCATCGGCGCCCAGGACTTTGGTGTCGTGCGTGTCATGGTGTTCCTCGGCACGGTGCTGTACGTGGTCGGCTATATCCTCGCGGATGTGGCCTACACCTTCGCCGATCCGCGCGTTCGGCTGGCGTAGCGCGATGCCCAAATTCGTCTTCCTCTGGACCGATCTGTTCTTGTGGCTGATCGTGCTGGCAAGCGCCCTGTATGTGGTGCACGTAACAAAAACGGCCAACCTGCGCGGGAACTGGCGACGCGTGTTTCAGTCCGCACCGGCAATGAGTTCTGCCATCGTTTTGCTGGTGTTTTTGTTTTTCGGTTTGACGGACTCGATCCACTTTCGCGCGCGCCTCGATGTGCGCGCCTACGCAACCCAGACCACTTCGCTGCTCGACCTGGGTCTTGCGCGCCTGCTCGCCTCGCGCGAGACCAGCTACTCGGCGCCGCTTGCCTACCAGGCAGTGCAGAAGGAAGCGACAACGGTCGATGGTGTGGTGCTGCGCCGTGCACCACGGCTGATCTATGGTGGTGCTCAATTGCAGCATCCCGAACGTGACTGGTCCACTGATGTCGCGGCACGCGCCGCCGCTGGCGCAGTGCTCGGCGTACTCACCGGCCTGATGCTGTTCCTGTTCTGCGCTGCGGCCAGTGCACACCGGCACCAGCATTCACTCGGCGGCGCGTGGCGCTGGATGCGAGCCCAGCAGGACGGTTTTCCCTGGAACAGTGTCTACCGGACGTTGCTGATGGTCGGCGGGCTCGCGGGTGCCATCACATCACTGGCATCGGCCTACCACGTGTTCGGAACCGACCAGACGGGCAATGACGTGCTCTACCAGGTGCTCAAGAGCATCCGTACAGCAATCGTGATGGGTTCGCTCACCACCGCCGCCATCTTGCCGTTCGCATTGCTGCTCGGCATCCTGTCGGGCTATCTGCGCGGCTGGGTCGACGACCTGATTCAGTATTTCTATACCACCATCTCGTCGATTCCCTCCGTGCTGTTGATCGCGGCGTGCGTGCTCTTGATCCAGGGTTATATCGACAAGAATCCGGATCTGTTCCAGACTGGCCTTGAGCGCGGTGACATCAAGCTGTTGTTCCTGTGCCTGATCGTGGGGGTCACCGAATTCGCCACCATGTGCCGGCTGATTCGTGGCGAAACCCTAAAGCTCGCGCAACTCGATTATGTGCAGGCAGCGCAAGCCTTCGGAGCCGGTCCTTTCAAGATCATGCGCCGCCATATCGCGCCCAACGTGATGCACATCGTCATCATCAGCCTGGTGCTCGAATTCTCGGGCATCGTGCTGTACGAGGCGGTGCTGTCCTATGTCGGGGTCGGGGTCGATCCGACCACCAACAGTTTCGGCACCATGATCAATCTGGCGCGTTCGGAGATGGCGCGTGATCCGCTGGTGTGGTGGAACCTCGCGACCGCCTTTATTTTCATGCTGACCCTGGTGCTCGCCATCAATCTGTTTGCCGACGCAGTCCGTGACGCGTTCGACCCGCGCGCGCGCGTGTTTCGGCCGCGGCTGCGCCTCAAGGCGGGAGCGCCATCATGATGCGAGACCTGGCTGCCGACGGGCTTTCGGACAAGGCACTGCTCGAGACCAGGTCGTTGCACGTGGTGCTCGATTCCGATGCCGGCCTGGTGCATGCGCTCGACGCACTGGAGCTGGCCATCAATGCCGGCCAGACCTTCGCGCTGGTGGGCGAAAGTGGCTGCGGCAAGTCGATGACGGCACTGGCGCTGATGCGGCTTCTTCCCGACAACGGCCGCATCTCGGAGGGCTCCATCAGGCTGGCCGATGAAGAGCTGCTGTGGTTGTCTGAGGCCAACATGCGCCGGCGCCGCGGTGGACGGGTCGGCATGATCTTCCAGGATCCTTCCACCAGCCTGAACCCGGTCATGAAGATCGGCCAGCAGATCATGGAAACCATCGTCACCCACACGCCCTTGCGTGGCAGGGCGGCGCGTGCCAAGGCGATCGACTGGCTCAAGCTGGTGGGCATTCCAGAGCCTCATCGTCGCATCGACAGCTTCCCGTTCCAGCTTTCGGGCGGACAGAAGCAGCGCGTCATGATAGCCATCGCCCTGGCCGCAGAGCCGGCGCTGCTGATTGCCGATGAGCCAACCACCGCACTCGATGTCACCATCCAGGCGCAGATCCTGGCACTCCTCACCAGCCTGCAGCAGCAGCTTGGCATGGCGATCCTCCTCATTACGCACGATCTGGCGGTCGTCTCGCAGATGGCGCACCACGTGGCGCTGATGTATGCGGGCCAGATCGTCGAAAGTGCCACGGCAAAAGAGTTCTTCAGCAATCCTCTT
>CAZZVZ010000029.1:0-15434 GCA_964657655.1 Gammaproteobacteria bacterium
ATACTTGTTGCCTGCGTAGACACCGTTCTCGAGCTTGTGCGCTGTGCCGGTCTTGCCCGCCACGCGATAGCCCACCACCTGGGCCTCCGGTGCCGTGCCGCCAGGGCCCGCTGCTGCCTCGAGCATATTGCGCATTTCAGCCGCGATGCCAGGCGGCAGCACCTGCACGCCCTGCGCCGGTGTATCGCTGCGAAACAGGGTCAGCGGGATCATGTCGCCGTTGCGCGCGAAGATGGTGTACGCGCGTGCCATCTGCAGCAGAGATACAGACAAGCCGTATCCGTACGCCATGGTGGCCTGCTCGATCGGCCTCCAGCTCTTGTACGGTCGAAGCCGTCCAGCTGCCGCGCCCGGAAAGCCGATGTGCGGTGCCTGGCCAAGGCCGACCGATTCGAACATGCCCCACATGGCTTCGGGCTGCAGCCGCAATGCGACCTTGGCGGTACCGATATTGCTCGACACCTTGATGATGTCGGCGACCGACAGGGCGCCATGGGCATGTGAATCACTGATGGTTGCAGTGCCGATGGTGAAGCGACCAGGCGCGGTATCGACCACCGTTTGCGGCGACACCACGCCTTCAGCCAGCGCCAGTGAAATCGTGAAAGGCTTGAGCGTCGAACCCGGTTCATAGACGTCGGTCACGACCCGGTTTCTGAGCTGTGCACCGGTCAGGTCCGACCGATCGTTCGGGTTGTAGGTCGGCAGATTGGCAAGCGCCAGGATCTCTCCGGTCTTGACGTCGACGACCACAATGGCGCCTGCCTTGGCACGATGCGCCTCGACGGCCGCCTTCAGCTGGCTGAAGGCCAGATACTGGATCTGTCCATCGATCGACAAGGTCAGATCGCGGCCGTCGTGCGGAGTACGAATGCTGGCCACGTCTTCGATCACACGACCGAGCCGATCCTTAAAGACGCGGCGGCTTCCGGACTGGCCGGCAAGATCCTTCTCCCAGGCGAGCTCGATGCCTTCCTGACCGATGTCCTCGACGTTGGTAAAGCCAAGCAGGTGGGCCATCGTCTCCCCCTGCGAGTAAAGCCGGTGGAACTCTTTCTTCTCGTGGATACCCGAGATGTTGAGCTTGTCGACGGCATCTGCGGTGTCGGTCGAGACCTGGCGCTTCAGATAGACAAATTTGCGGTTTGGATCCGACAGCTTTCTTTGCAGATCAGCAGCTGGCACATCGAGCAGTTTGCTGAGTGAGGCCAGCTCGCTGCTGTTCGCATCGACATCTTCTGGAATCGCCCAGACATCGAGTGTTGGCACCGACGACGCCAGCACCACGCCATTGCGATCGGTGATCTTGCCACGTGTCGCAGGCATGTCGAGAGTCCGGGCGTAACGCATTTCGCCCTGCGTCTGCAAGAAATCGGTCGAGAAACCTTGCAGATACAAGGCGCGCAGAATCAGTGCCAGAAAGCCCGCGAAGATGAGAAAGATGACGAAGTGAGAGCGCCACGATGGCAGCTTGATCGCCAGCACCGGGCTCGCGTGGAATTGCACGCCTTTCACCTGGCGCCCTCTGCCTGGCTGGCGGCCGCATGCACCGCATCGTGCGACAGCGTGATGTATTCAGTGCGCGATGGTGTCGCTGGCTGCATGCCGAGGTCGCGCCTGGCGGCGGCGTCAATCAGCTGATGTTTGGACAGGCTTGCCTGATCGAGTTGCAGCTGATTCCACACCGTATCGAGCTGGCGCTGCTCACCCTGGGCCACTTCAAGGTCGCCGATCAGGCGGCGCGCCTGGTATTGCGAAGACACCAATGACAGGGCGCACAGCACCAGCACCACCGCGATCAGTGCGTTAAGCCGCGTCATGAACAGGACCCGTCATGTTTTTCTGCAGGACCCGCATCACTGCCGAGCGGGCACGTGGATTCTCCCTCACCTCGGAATCGGATGGCTTGGTGCGACCTAGCAGCTGGACGCTGCCGACTGGCAGATCGACGGCACGAATCGGCAGACGACGATCGGGCTGCACGGGATGAGCCGCACGCGCCATGAAGCGCTTGACGATGCGGTCTTCCAGTGAGTGGAAACTGATCACGACCATGCGACCACCCGGCAGTAATACATCCATCGCCGCCTCTAATCCTTGTTCGAGTTCCGCAAGCTCTTGATTGATGAAAATCCGAAAAGCCTGAAAGGTCCGCGTTGCAGGGTCTTGCCCCTTTTCGCGGGTGCGCACGACGTCAGCCACGAGCGCGGCAAGCTCTCGTGTGCTCGAAAGGGGGCGCTGTTCGCGGCGAGCAACAAGCGCCTTTGCAATCTGAAGAGCAAACCGTTCTTCCCCATAGTCGCGGATGACCTCCCTGATTTCCTCTAGTTCTGCTGTTGCCAACCACTGCTCGACGGTCCGGCCACGCGTTTGATCCATGCGCATGTCGAGCGGCCCGTCGTTGCGAAAGCTAAAGCCACGCGTTGCATCGTCGACCTGGGGCGAAGAGATGCCCAGATCGAGCAGCACGCCCGCCACGCCGAAAACGCCGAGCTGCTGGAGCTCGCGCCCAAGCGCGGCGAAGCTGTCGTGTACGATCGAAAAGCGTGCATCAGTGATCGAGTCGGCGACTGCGATGGCGCTTGCGTCCTTGTCGAAGGCAACCAGACGACCAGAGGCGTCGAGCCGTTCCAGAATGGCGCGCGAGTGTCCGCCACGGCCGAAGGTGCCATCGACGTAGCAGCCGGCCCGCCGTGGGCCAGAGATATCAAGGGCATTGACAGCTTCTGTGAGGAGCACACTACGGTGCTCATACTGGATCACCGCGGTGGACACGGGTCGCGCTCAAAAGCTGTAGTCCAGGACCACGCTGGGCGCCCCGGAGGAAATGGCACGCCCTTCGACTTCTGCGAGCGTGGGCGCGTCCCAAATTTCGAAATGGCTCCCCATGCCGGTCAGCATCAGCTCCTTTTGCAGACCGGCAGCAGCGCGCAGCTCGGGAGGCAAAAGCAGGCGCCCTGACGCGTCCATGTCGAGATCCACCGCACTGCCGAGGAAAATTCGCTGGAAGGCGCGCGCCGACGATGGCCAGGCGGCAATCTTGTCGCGGTGCTGCTCCCACACCGGACGTGGGAAAAGCATCAGGCAGCCTTCGGGATTGCGGGTGACGGTCAGCCGCCCCTCGCAGGTCGCAAGCAGGGTGTCCCGGTGACGCGTGGGAACGGTCATGCGCCCCTTTACGTCCAGACTCAGCTGTGAAGACCCCTGAAACACGCCCTACTCCCCAATTTTTCTGCAAACACGCCAAGCGCCGCAATCGATGTGCAACGGGTCCACAAAAACCCACTTTTGCACACATTTCCCCACTTTAGAGGAATGACTTATCCCGGTCAAGCGCGAAAATCACTTTTTTTATTGCAAGAACAAGGACTTAGAGCACACTTTTCAGCAGCTATTGAGAATCAAAAGATGTGCAAAATGAGGGGCTTAGAAGCGACACTCAATGCTGCTTATCAACATTTTTATCCACAGGGCGATTCTTGCCCCTTTGGGCATCATCGAACACGAGGGAACTCATCGCAACGGTCCAACCCGTAGAACTGGATTTGCAAGAGCACGCCAGTCGCAGACCGCTGGGCTCAGCTCAAATGCGCCGGGTCGCACTTGCGGTTTGAATCGCCTGGTCCTAAAGCCAACCATTCGGCCCCGGTTACTCTTAAGGTCACGGGCAGGCGCGATAATCCGCTGCGCTATGACGTTTCCTGGGGCCTCGAAAATCTTGGCAACGAGACCGTAAATATGCATCCGTCGCCGGGAAGATCGCGAACTGATAGCACGCCGCGATTCATCGAGACACTACGTCGAGCGATAGACAATCCCAGTCCTAGACCTGTCCGGTCATCGCCAACCTGCACAAACGGCTTGAAGATTTCCTCTGCCGCGCCAACCGGCAAACCGCCGCAGTGATCCTTGACATCGATCAGTATGCGATCAGCCAAGGCGTACGCATCCAACGTTACTACCGTACCGGGCAAAGTAAATTTGAAAGCGTTTTGAAGCAGGTTGCCAACCGCAGCGAAAAGTAGTTCGCGATCAGCTTCAATGAAAAGTTCAGGCTCTACGGGGGAGACGCTCAGCGAACATTTCTTAGAATCAGCGTTCAGCTCCGCCGCCGCTTGCAGCTCCGTAATGAATTCTGCAAGTGAGAATCGTTTGAATGTGATCGCGGCGGGTTCTGTCTCGCCAAAATTTGACAGCGACTGTTCCATCAGGAACTTTAGACTTGAAAGACTGCGGTCAAGGACCGAACCGGTCGCGCCCGACAGATTGAGATTCCCAGATCGAGCTGCAGAGAAGGCCAACGAAGCAGTATTCAGGTGATTGCGCAATTCGTGTACGAAGAAGCCCTGACGTTCGCGCTCTTCCGCGCCCCGCTTGGCCAGCATCGACAGATCTTTTTGAAAGCTGAATTCCGTCACCGCTTCGGCGATCGCGTTATCCAGGCATCGATTCAGCGTTCTAAACTCATCGATCGAGAACGGCACATCTCGCTCAAAGGCGAGATCCGTAATAGCTTAGCAAAGGTCTCCGTAGTCGTGAACCACTTGGTCAACGGTAAAGCCAAGCTCCGAGAGTTGACGACCATGGTGAGCTGCCGAAATGCCCATCTCAAACAACGCCGGACCACCCCCGGACGGTCCCGAAATCTTCCGGCTGTCGAGAGGCGCGTCCGTTCGCTCGATCTCGAGTGTTTGGACGAGTTGGTCGAGAAACAGGGGCACTCCAAACCGCAACTGATCGGCTGTGGCGGCGCGCTCTCCCCTGGAGGCGACTTTTTCCTGGCAACGATCGATCAAGTTGATCCGATTGTTACGCAGAAAACTGCTCAAATCAGCCACGTCGACATCCTTTTGCTCGTTTCGGCTTATCTGGTCGGGGATGGCGTCAATGAGACCGATTTGACCTGTTGGATGTCGCCGGGGTCTCAGCCGCACCAGCGCATGTGTCAGCGTTGAAGCCCATCGACGTCGAACATTTGCGAAGCGCTGAACCTACGCGTACAGAAGCTCCCGTCTGTGCCTCGGTTGCCGTGTCGAACGCCCAGCTGAACACGCAGCCCAAGGGACGCTAAGCTGCGCCAAGACGGTTATCTGGCTCGGCCCATAGTCTGACGAGATGAGCCTCGATTCTTGGAACTTTTCATCCTCGATGTTCTCAGGCCTTCCAATCGTGCACACCCATTGGGCTTTTCTAACGAAAAGGTGCTCAAGAATATTCGCCTTCAGCTCCCCAGTCTGTGCGATATCGAACATTAGAAAAGAGCAGATGATTTATTGATACACCCGGACGCCTTGCCTCATGGCCGCCAATGCTGAGCAGGAGGATCGACAATGCGCCGAGGGTAGCCGTTTCGATCCGCTCAGGCTTTCGCCATTTGGCCCGTTCGGGCGCTCGGGGTCTCTCTGACCGAGAACTAGCGCTTCGTCTCCTTTGCGACCAGCCAGTCGACAAGGGCGATCAACTGGTCGGCGCCGCCCGCTGATTCTTCCTGGCACAGATACTTGCCGTTGACGACGATACTCGGTGTGCGATCGATGCCGTAAGCAGTCACCAGCTGATCGGCATTGCGAATCTTCGACTCGACTGAGAAAGACTTCGCGGTAGCGACGAACTGGGTGGGTGCCACCCCGGCGTGAGTGCTGTAGAACTTGGCCACGTCATCGAGCGTTGGGATGTGATCCTTCAATCGTTTGGTGGCAGGATCAATGGTCGCGAGTTCACCTGTTTTCCATACCGCATCAAACATCGCCTGGTGCGTCTTGTCGGCGACGCCCAGCACCTGGGCGGCCAGGTACGCCCTCTGAAACAACGGCCAATCCTCGGCGGCGTTGAACGACGCCGGCAGGAATGTCAGCTCCGCGCCTACCGGCAAGCTCCTGCGCAGCTTCTCGATCACGGGCTGAAACTGGTTGCATGCCGGACACCCATAAGAGAACACTTCGGTCACCTGTACCTTTTGACCACTGGGCGCCTGCGCCGGAACAATGACGAAGTAATTCTTTCCTTCGACCCAGGTGGTTGCTGCATGCCCGGACACGATTCCGAATGCGAACAGTGCAGCCATGGTCCACGCCTTGAGAATCTTCATGTGAATCCTGCCTCCTGACAAAACTTTACAAGTCACCGGATTGTACTTTTTCTGTCAGCACGAACGTCTGAATCAAGATTCTTGGTGACACAAGACACGCCAACTTCCTGCAGTCGCCGCGAGCTGCGGCGCTAAAGTGGACTTCGATGCTCCCCTGCCACCAAAAGTCATGACAGTTGTCATGCCTAAGTCATGACAGGTTGCTCTACCGGGATTGTGGGTCGATGCGCAGAATAGCTTCGTCATCAATTGCCTAGGAGACCCAAATGGAAGCGATCCACCATCTGCCGCAAAATGTTGATCACGCAGAGCCTGAATTTGCCCCAGGCAATCCAGCGATCGGCGCATTGTTCTTGTCGTTGTTCGGGACGGTATGGCTGCTGCTCGGCTGTCTGTGCAATTCGGTACGCTATGACCTCGCCGCAATAGCATCAGGTACGCTCGGCCTTGCCATTTTCGTGTCAGCATTCGTCGCGACCAGGCGCTTGCGGCAGCAACGGCCCGCTGACGCGCAACGATCGGCAGCCGAACTTCGGCGAGACAAGGCATTCAACCGCATCAACGTCGTCCAGTGGGTCGCAGCCGGACTGTCAGTGCTGGTTCTCAACGTGATCGGGCATGCCGAGTGGATAATGGCCTCAATCATCTTGGTGGTGGGGCTGCATTTTTTTCCGCTCGCGCACCTTTTTCGGAGAAACTCGCACTTGATTCTTGGGGTTATTGTCGTGCTGATTGCACTGGTTCTGCCGCACTTCGTCGCAGATGGACCGCAAAGCGTGGCGCTGCCTCTTGCGACAGGTGGTGTCTTGCTGGCGTTCGCGCTTGTCAATCTATATCAAGCCTGGTTAGAGCTTCGTGGCTGACATTGAACAAGTCCCTTTGCGTGCCGTCGGGCAAGCAGCGTCGGGCTCCCCAGTAAAAGCCGGCCCGAATCGTTTCAAGCGCGCATCTTTTTCCCGAAAAAGCCTGTCCTGGCGATTCTGGACCCTCGGCTGGCTGGCTTTCCTTGCCGTTCCACTGGTGCATGCAGATCGAAAAATGATCGCGGCTACGGCGCTTTCGATGCTGCTGTTCGTGCCGGCATACATTGCGACCGAAGAGTCCAAAGGCGTGAAACTCTGGCTCAGCCGCGTCTGGACATTTCTGATCGGAATGGCTCTGTTCCCGTTCAATCCTTTCGCCCATACCTATTTTCTGTATGCGGGATTTCCGGGAAATCGCGCATCGATCCGCGAATCGAGCGGCCTCATTGTGTGCGGGCTGTTCGCCAGCTATGGTTACTTTGCCTTTCGTCATCTCGACGCGATGTATTACGTCCTGATGAGCGTGCTGCTGCTTGGTGCCGGGGGCGCCATGCTGCTGAGTCAGGTCCAGCGTCGCGCAGCAGATGTGATGGCGCTCAAGGACAAGGAGATCGTCGAACTGGCACGCATCGCCGAGCGTGAACGTATTGCAAGGGATCTGCACGACGTCCTCGGGCACACGCTGAGCCTGGTTGCTCTCAAGGCAGACCTGGCGTTGCGACTGATCGATACAGACCGAACGCGCAGCGCCGCCGAAATGACTGATGTCAGCAATATCGCGAGGAAGGCACTGAGCGACGTCCGGCAGACCATCGGCGGTATCCAGCGTGTCACCTGGCAGGAGGGCCTGCAGACGGCTGTGGCCTTGCTTGATGCAGCCAACGTCAGCGTCACAATTAGTGCTTCTGAACCTGGCGCTCTGGATGCCCGAGCCCAGACCATTCTGGCCCACGTCCTGATTGAAGCGAGTACCAATATTGCGCGCCACTCGAGTGCCACCGCGGCCTCATTCATTCTGGATCAAGACGGCGATACAGTGACGCTCACGGTCCAAGACAATGGCGCTGAGGTCATGATGAAAGAAGGAAGTGGGCTTCACGGCCTTCGGGTTCGCCTCGAGGCAGCAGGCGGATCACTGGAATGGTCTGGCCTGATGCCCGGGTTGCAGCTCACCGCGCGCCTGCCGACGGCCCGGACAGGTGGCAAGCCATGATCCGCATCGTCCTCGCCGAAGACCAGGCGATGGTGCGTGGTGCGCTGTCGGCGCTTTTGAATCTCGAACCGGACTTCAGCGTTGTGGCCGAAGTGGGCGATGGCGAGGCAGCACTGCAGGCAGTCGTCTTGCATCAACCCGATGTGCTCGTCACGGACATCGAAATGCCGCGCATGAGCGGCCTCGAGCTTGCCCGGGCAATACATGCACAGGGCCTGAAGGTGCGCGTGGTGATCGTGACGACCTTTGCACGTGCGGGCTATTTGCAGCGTGCGCTGTCGGCCGGGGTATTGGGATATCTTCTCAAAGACGCTCCAAGCGACCAGCTGGCTAGCGGCATTCGTCGCGTCACCGATGGAAAACGAGCCATTGATCCGGAACTGGCGCTCGCCGGATGGACCGACGGCGATCCGTTGACAGACCGCGAACGTGTCGTGCTGCGGCTCGCCGCAGAAGGAAAGACTTCAGGCGAGATTTCGCGTGTGATTCACCTCTCAGAAGGAACGGTTCGCAACTATCTGTCCGAGGCCATCGGAAAGCTGGGCGCTTCCAATCGCATCGAAGCCGCCCGCCTGGCCAGAGACAAGGGCTGGCTCTGATCGATGTCGAAGGCTGATGCGCCGATGATCCGGGAGAGGGTGGAACTACCTGAAGTCTGACGTGGCGCCGCTCCGCGCGCATGCACCCCTTCACCAGTTACCGCGATATTCGTCAATTTTTGTGAACTTGCTGAAGTTCCTGGAGAGCGCGTCGTTACACACGCATGCTCCATATCCCATTCAACAACTCATCTCACCGCCCGGTCTCCCGAAATCAAGCAGCCTGCGACCTTTCTGACCGGGCCTTGGCATGAACAGCCTCGTCGAGATGGCTGTCACGACATCCGATGTCGCCTCGCCTTCGGAATGTGCCAGCGTCCTGTGTGTCGACGACGAACCCAACATCCTCGCTGCCCTCAAGAGACTACTGCGGCCCGAGGGCTACAAGGTCCTGACCGCGACGAGCGCCAAGGACGCATTCGGGATACTGGAGGCTGAACCCTCGATCGGCGTCGTCATCTCGGATATGCGCATGCCGGTCATGAACGGGGCAGAGTTTCTCGAAGGTGTGCGCAAGCGCTGGCCGAGAGTCGCGCGCCTGTTGCTGACAGGTCATTCCGACATGGAAGCGACCATCGGAGCGATCAATCGCGGAGAAATCCAACGCTACATCTCCAAGCCATGGGACGACCACGACATCGTCGCCGCTATCAGAATCGCGTGCGAAAAGCGCGCCCTGGAAGATGAGCGTGACCGGCTCCAGCAGCTGACACGCAAGCAGAACATCGAGCTTGGCGAACTCAATGCATCGCTTGAATTGCGCGTTGCAGAACGAACAGCTGAACTCGCTGGTGCAAATCTAAAGCTGGAAGACGCCAACCAACGGCTCAAGGGCAGCCTGCTTACGACTCTAAAAGTTTTCTCGACCTTGGTCGAACTACGCGAATCCGACTACGTCGGGCATTCGCGGCGCGTCGCGGAAATGAGCCGTACCATTGGGCGACAGATGGGCCTGCAGGGCGCCGCCCTGCAGAATGTCTTTCTGGCAGGCTTGTTACACGATGTAGGCAAGATCGGTCTGAGTGAGTCGACCCTGCGCGAGCAGGCCGGCAAACGCGGCGTCGAGGCGTCCAGCGCCTTCAAGCGTTATCCAATCCGCGGCGAGCAGATCGTCACCCCGCTGCCCGAACTGCGCCAAGCAGGCTGCCTGATTCGCTCACATCGCGAACGCGTCGATGGACGAGGATATCCAGACGGATTGCGTGGCAACGCGATCCCGCTGGGAGCGCGCATCGTATCGCTTGCAAAAGACCTCGATGGACTGCAGATCGGCATGTTCGGTGGCCAGCGCCTGACGCTCGAGGCTGCGCGCGCCGAAGTAGCGCGCCATGCGGCAAGCAATTACGGGGCCGACGTCGTCGAGGCTATGCTGGCTTTGGCAGGCGTCACAGGTCCCGCCGCAAGAGTCGAGATCAAGGTGACCGGCAACCAGGTTCAAGAGGGCATGATCCTGAGCCGCGACCTCGCGACATCGGAGGGAATTCTGCTGCTGTCGGCCGACAAGATGCTCGACGCTTCGATGGTTGAGTGCATTCGCGCCTTCCAGGTCGCAGACCCGCTCGGCCTTCAGATTTTCATCCATCCAGCTGCCGTCACATCTCCCGCGGAGTAGCCAGACATGAGCGGCACATTTGATCCCACGCTCGTCGCATTGTCATACCTCATTGCGGCCCTCGCCTCCTACGCCGTTCTGATTCTCGTGTCGCATCAGCGCACTGCAACGCGTACCGTCAGGCATTACTGGCTGATCGGTGGTGCCATCACCATGGGACTTGGCATCTGGTCGATGCACTTTGTGGGCATGCTGGCCTTCCATCTGCCAATTCAGACCAGCTACGATCTCACAGAGACGACCACTTCGTTGCTCATCGCTATCGCAGTATCCGGATTTGCACTGCATGCAGTGAACCGCACCCGATTAAGCTTGGCGAGGCTGAGCATTGCCGCGATGATTTTTGGCGCCGGCGTTGCTGGAATGCATTACACGGGAATGGCGGCACTTCAGGTCTTCCCTGCGATTCATTACCAGCCCTTGATGGTCGGCGCCTCGTTGCTGATCGCCGTGGTTGCCGCATTTGGGGCGCTCAAGATTGCGTTCAGCCTGCGCCAGTTCAGCGTGGCGAGCCATCAGGCTTATCGCATCTGCGGGGCGCTGGTGATGGGGCTTGCCATCTGCGGAATGCACTACACCGGCATGGCAGCGGCGCATTTTGAAAGCGGCACCATTTGCACCGGCAGTGCATCCCACATGAGCAATTCGACGCTCGCCGGGATCGTCGGCTTTCTGACCTTCGCCCTGCTGTCAATCGCCGTGCTGCTCGACCCGCGTCAATCACAGACGTCCTCGAGCGTGTCGCGGCTGCGTTCGATCCGCTTCAGACTCGCGGCATCGTATCTTGTGGTCGCAGCGCTGGTCTTTTGCTCCGGCGTGCTCACGCTGGTGGCGGAGATCCAGGGAGCCAAGCGCACAGCCATGTTGCAGGCCGAATCTGCAGCAACCATTGTCCTCAGTTCGCTTGGAGATGACGCCGCCGAACGGCCAGTGCAGCTCCAGGTCATCATGGACCGGTTTCGCGCAGCACAGTCGACACAGGTGATCGTGGTTGATCGTGGCGCTCAGATCGTAGCCGATACCGATGCGGTCGCAGTCGGCACATCGCTCGGTGGCCCGGGGCTCGGCGTGGTCCAGCGCACGCTGCGCAGCGGCAAGGCAGGCACTTACCTCGAGGAAAAAGACGCTCAGGCGACGACCAGAGAGGTTGTGATTCCGATCAGACGCATTGCGGGCGACAACAACTCCGAGATTGTCGGCGCGCTCGCCATGGAGTACACGCCGATCTATAACGCGCTGCTCGACGAAGCGCGCCGGACCGGGTCTCTCATGATCGCTATCGGAGCGGTGTTCGTATTGATGATTTCCGTACTTGGCGTGCACATGGCCGGCAGTGTCTCCAAGCCCCTGGTGGAATTTGTACTCGGATCGGCGCAATTAGCGGCAGGCCGGTACGACACGCGCATGTCGGTACGCAGTAACGACGAGATCGGAAGACTCGCCATCGGTTTCAATCTGCTGGCAGAAGAGTTACAGACCAGCCGCGACCGAATTCTCGAGCACCAGACCAATCTGGAGAGAACGGTCGCTGAGCGAACCGAGGAATGGCGGCGCGCCGAGGAAGCGCAACGAACCGTGGCAGCGGAGTTACGCCTGATCACCGAGCATATGCCGGCGGCGCTCTGCTATGTCGACAAGGAGATGCGGTATCACTTTCACAACGACCGCTTCGCCACCAAGTTCCACGTGGCCGATGATCAAATCGATGGGCAAACCGTGGAACAGGTGGTCGGTCACGAGACCTTCGTGACCATTCGGCCGCATCTCGAGCGCGCCCTGTCCGGGCAGGAGGTGTCCTATGAACGCACCGTCGCCAACGGCAATAACGAGTTCCAGGAGGTGCTGACAACCCTGGTGCCCCGATTTGGGTCGGACAGCTCGGTGACTGGCTACTACGCCATGAGCCTAGACATCAGCGAAAGAAAACGCGCTGAAAGACGTCTTCACGGGGCCGTCAGCGAACTGCGCGAAGCCAACTTGAGGCTTCGGGAAACACAGGGGCAGCTGCTGCACGCCGAGAAAATGGCTTCTGTGGGCCAGCTGGCCGCAGGGGTTGCGCATGAGATCAACAATCCGATCGGTTATGTGCAGTCGAATCTGGGCACTCTGCGCAATTATCTAGATGGCGTTTTCTCCCTCATCGATCGCTATCAGGAGGCCTCGGGAGCGATTTCCGACCCGGCGGTCCTGGCGTCCCTGGCAAGCGCGCGTAGCGCCGCCGATATCGATTTTGTACGCGAAGATCTCAATGCACTCTTCTCAGAGACCAAGGAGGGCATCGTGCGCGTCACCAAGATCGTTCGCGATCTGAAGAACTTCTCGCACGCGGGCAGTGGTGAAGCCTGGGAATCTGCGCAACTGCGCGATGGGCTCGAAAGTACGCTTGGCATCGTATGGAACGAGGTCAAGTATCGAGCGGAAGTGGTCAAGGAGTATGGCGACATGCCTGCGGTTCGCTGCCGGCCTTCACAGATCAATCAGGTCTTTATGAACATGCTGGTCAATGCCGCCCAAGCCATCAAGGAGCGGGGCGTGATCACGATCCGCACCGGCACAAAAGACAATATGGTGTGGATCGAATTCGAAGACACCGGCGAAGGTATCAAGCCGGAGAATCTGAAGCGAATCTTCGATCCATTCTTTACCACCAAGCCGGTTGGCAAGGGGACCGGTCTTGGCCTGGCACTTTCGTATGGCATCGTCGAGACCCACGGTGGCTACATTGATGCCAAGAGCGTGGTCGGCGTGGGGACCACCTTTCGTGTCTGGCTACCGATCGACGGGCCGAGCGCACCTGCCGAGGCGAGTCCACAAAATCCTGCAGCAGACACGGTCGGCGCCAAGACGGACCTCGCAACCCAGAGCGCCGAGCGCGACCTGGTTGCAGCCTCCTTTGGCTCGAACGCCCTGATGAGAACAAACTGGATCGACTCTGAAATCGACGACGACGAGGAAGTCACATGAGTGCGATGTTGCGTGATATTGGCTCCACCAAGGAAGCACCTCGCTCGATCAGAGGCAATCCACTTCGCGCTGCAGCGTCCCTGTATCAGAAAATCTTCGAGCTATCCACCCACGGGGTCGTCGTCATCGATCGAGAGAGCCGAATCGTCGCAGTCAACCCGGCGATCTTGAAGATGCTCGGTTATCAAGACGACGACGTCATGCTGGCAGACGTCGCACGGCTTTCTGGAGAGATCTGGGTCATCCCTGTCAGCCGCGAGATTTTCATCGGTGACCTCAAGCGAAAGGGCGTGGTCCAGGGATTTGAGACCCGCTTTCGGCGACGTGACGGTACGGAATTTCATGTGTCCTTAAGCGGCAGGACGATCGATGATCCGGCCCACCCCGAACTCCAGCACGTCGCGTTTATCGAGAATGTCGAAGAGAAGGACATCCTGCGGCGTGCCCTGATTGAGCGCGAAGCCACACTCGAGCACGCACAATTGATCGCGAAACTCGGTCACATCATCTATCACGCAGACGGCACTTTCTCGAGCTGGTCGAGCTCGATTCCGGGCCTGGTTGGGCTCGAAGCGGAAAGCATGCCACGCACCATGCAAGCATGGATGGAGCAGCTGATCGTGCCAGACGATCAGGCTGCGTTCGCCGCATTCGTCGGTGCATGCGCGAACAACCAATCCCCGGTGTGGGTTGAGTACAGGGCCCGACACGCAGTCGGACAGACAGTCCACATCCGGCAGACCGTTGAGCCGATGAACTCCGGCGAAGGAACGGCTGGCCGATGCTTTGCCACGCTTCAGGACGTTTCTGAACGACGCGAAAACGAAGAACGGATTCGTCGTCTGAACCGGACCCATTCAATGATCAGTGCGGTGAGCTCGGCCATCGTGCGCTACAAGAAACTACCGGAGCTGTTTTCCGAGGCTTGCAGGATCGCAGTCAGTGAAGGGAAATTTGCAGCCGCGTGGATTGGCGAGATCGATGCAGTTTCAGGTGTCGGCCGGGTCACCGCGTCGTCCGGAATGGACCACCAGTGCCTCAGTCAAATCGCGTTCTCGAGCGATCGCGGCGGCCCCGCTGCTGAGCGTGTCGCCTCGCGCGCACTGATCTCCGGGCAGGCGCAGATTTACAACTGCGTGCACGAAGAGCTTCCGCTGCATCCCATGCTCACGCTGTTGACGAACCAGGGGCACCAGTCGCTGGCGGCGTTCCCGCTCCAGGTGGGCGAGCAACGCCGCGCCGTATTCGTGTTGCACTCCACCGAGGTCGGGATATTTGATGACGAAGAAGTCCGGCTGCTCGGGCTGCTTGTGCGCGACCTTTCGTTCGCCATGGATTACATCGACAAAAGCCATCAGCTCGACTATCTTGCGCGGTTCGATCCGATCACCGGCCTGCCCAACGCTGCCACGTTTAACGATCGAGCCGATCAGTTGCTGCAAACCCGCTCGCAGGATGCACAACTGATGGCTGGTTTGCTCGATTTGGAGCATTTCAGCTCCATCAACGAAGTATTCGGTCGCAGCGCAGGGGATCTATTGCTTCGCGATGTCTCGACACGACTTGCGCGCGCACTGGGGAGGTCCGCCGAGGTTTCGCGCTTTAGCGCCGATACCTTTGCAATCGCGATGATGGGCCAACGATCGCAGCCGCTTGAGTGTCTCGCTGACGAAATTCGTCAGGCGCTAAGCGAGCCGTTCATGGTCGACGATCACGCGGTCTATCTCACCGCGCAGATTGGCCTGGTTGGCTCCAATAGTGACAAGGTCGACGCCGCATCCCTGATTCAGCATGCAGATCTTGCCCTGAAGACCGCCCGGGCCGAGCACGAGATGATGGTCGTCTTCAGACCCGACATCCCGACCCGGACCGCCCAGCGCGCAGCATTCGAAGCCGAACTGCGTCTTGCCGTCAAGAATCAGGAATTTTGCCTGTTCTATCAGCCGCTGGTTGAGCTCGAACACGGCAAGATGGTGTCCATGGAAGCCTTGATTCGCTGGCAGCATCCGGAACGGGGACTGCAGTCGCCGGCGGTGTTCATGCAGACGATTGAGGATTCGGACCTCGCAATTCCGGTGGGAGACTGGGTGCTCAATACCGCGTGCACGCAGACCAAGGCCTGGCTCGATGCCGCCGACTTCGCGCCCGACATTCT
>CAZZVZ010000030.1:0-15405 GCA_964657655.1 Gammaproteobacteria bacterium
CCAGACTCTGCCCGATGCGTGCCAGCGCTGAATTGTCGAGGCTCGATACGATGGTGGCGCGCACGAACTGACCAAGACTCAGCGGACTTGATGGTGCTGCGACCTGCGTGCCGTCGACCCGCGCAAAATCAGAAGGCGAGCTTTCGTCCAGCGCCAGGGCGCGGACCACGAGAAGTGGGCCAAGAGGTTCCATGGTGGGGCTGGATATGTCCTGGTTGGCCCATCACGTCATTCGAAGCGGCCGCAACCGTAGGCCGCCGACAGCCGTCTTTGGGTGCGTGGTGCGCGCATGGCGCGGTCGAGCTGTGCCAGACGAGGTTGCACCAGGTCGCGGATCTGGACGTCGAGCGCCAGGATGACGCGGATCAGACGCATCTTCTCCTGCCGGAAACGATCACTGTGACTGCTCGTTTCAGCCATGGCTTTCAGGTCATTGACCACCAGCTGCGCTTTCTGTTCGAGCGCGCTCAAGCCGTCCCAGTTGCTCTGGCGCGCGGCGCACAGCATCTGGTCGCTGAGTTCAGCCAGCTGGTCGTAACAATTCAGGGTGACACGTTCGTCTTGGCTCATTTCTTCTCTCATACTCGCGCCTCGAGCATCGGGTGCGGGCCATTGGCCGCACCTTCGCGTTGAGCGCGCACTGCAATCTCAGCCCAGGCACTGCGCAGCTGACGCAGCAGTCCAAGCACTTCCTCGATAATCACTTTGTCGTTGGTCAGGTTGGCAAGCGTCAGGCGGCGGCACATGTAGTCATAGAGCGCCTTGAGACTGGTCGCGATGTCGCCCCCGACCACCGGATCAAGGCTGGCGTTCAAGCCCTGGTTGATGATGTCGACGGCTTTTGCCAGGCTCTTGGCTTTGGCGGAGATATTGCCCTGCTCGAGCTGGTACAGGCCGTTGGTGAGCGCCTGCAGCGCGCCGTCATAGAGCATCACGATCAGGCCGTGCGGGCTGGCGGTCGCGACCTTGGTCTGCAGACCGACGCCTGCATAGGCGGCTGCGCCGTACGGAGTGCCGTAACTCATAGCGATTCCTTGATTGCGTGATACATGTTTGCTGCGCCTTAAGCGGTACTGCTGGTGCCACTGCTACTGCTGGTGGTGCTGCTGCTGCTGTTGCTGCTGGCCGCGCCTGTGGCGCTGGTCTCGGAATTGGCAGACACACCCAGCTGCGCCGTCAGATAGGCACTGGTCGACTGCATCTTGGCGAGCAGCTCGGACATGGTGGTGAATTCAGCTTCGAGATTGCTCTGCACCACGGCAAGACGTGCGTTGAGCTGGGTCTCTTGACCCGACAGGTTGGTGATGGTTGCCTGGATGCCGTTGGTGGCACCCACGATCAGGCCGTTGGTCGGATCGAGATAGCTGGTGATCATGTTATTCATCTGCGCGCCGATGCCCTGGCTGTAGCTGATGCTGCCACGGGCCCCTGTGGTGCCACCGTTGATGGTGACTTCGAGTCCCGCTTCGGGGGTGCCAATCGCGCCGGTCGCGGTCTGGCCGTTGCCGATGAACTGATCGCCGTTGATGGTGCCTGCAACGTCAAGACCTGCGGTCGAGGTCGAACTGCTGCCGAACAGGTTGATGGCGCCGGCACTTGCGTCGACGGTGGCCGACGAGCCCGAGCCGTAGTTCGAAGGGGTCAGCGTCAGCACGCCGTTGTTGTTCGCCACGTTGACTGACAGCCCCGCCTTGGCAATGGTCGAATTGGTGTTGATCGCGTTCTGTACGGCGCTCGCGAGGCTGGCCGCTGTGTAGCTGCCGGCGGGCAGCGTGATTTGTGCGGTGGTTGAATCGAGATCGAGCGAGAAGGTGTCGTTGCTGCCGGCAGTAATGGTCAGCCCGGCGGCCTCGGACCCGGTCAGAGTGCCTTGCGTGGCCAGCTGGGTCACATTGAGGGCGTAGCTGCCGGCCACGGTGTCGCTGGTGGCGCTGTTGTAGCTGACCGATGAATCGGTCACGGATCCGGTGGTCGCGAAGATATGCTGCACGGCGCCGGGATCGGTCGCCAGTGCGGTATTGAGCTTGCTGCTATCGAGCTTGAGCGTGCCGTCGGCCTGGAAGGTAATGCCGAGATCGGCCAGATCCGTGTAGTTGGCATCGCCGGTGTTAAAGGTCGCAGCCGCAGTACTTTGCAGATTCCTGGAAATGATCTGGGTGGTGGTGTCCCCGGTCAGGGCTGAAGCGGTATTGGTGGTCGAGTTGTAGGCGGTCAGCGTCGTGATGGCACTGACCAGGGTGTTGTAGCCGTTGACGAAGCCCTGCACCACACCGCTTGCCTGCGACGCGCTTGAGGCGACCGTCAGTGTGGTGGGCGTTGTGGTGGTGCCCTTCAGATCGAGCGTAATGCCTTGCAGGGCGTCGGTGACGGTATTGGTCGGACTCGTCACAGCGATATTGTCGATGCTGAGCTTGGCGTCCTGGGACGACTGCAGCAAGGTGGTGCCTGACTGGTTGGACGTGTCGGTCGGATCGTAGGCGAGCGATGAAAGACCCGTGCTGTTGTCGTTGCTGCCATCACTGTCGGCCACCACCACCCGAAAGCCGTTGGCAGCGCCGGTGTTACTGCCCGACAGGACAATGCGCGATCCGGTGCCGTCGTTGACGATAGAAGCGCTCACGCCGCCTGCAGCGTTGTTGATGGCGGCCACCACGCCGCTCACCGAGTCGTTACCCGAGCCGATGGTGACCGTGGTTGATGCCTGTGTGGTACTTGGCGTAAAGCTGCCGTCGCTGCCGTAGCTGCCGTACTGGATGGTCAGCGACCCGGTGCCCACTGCTGCTGCGGTGGAAGCGAAGTCACCACTTGCTGTGAGCTGGTTCTGGGCCAGCTGGCTGATGGAAAGAGAATGCGAGCCTTGCGTGGCCGCACCGGCACCGCTTGTGGTGCTGACCGACGCGCTGGCCGCCGAGGAGCTGCCGACCGTCGCACTCAGGGTCTGGAAGTTCGCGGCGTCTGCGGCGTTCGCCACCACCGCCTGAAAGGTCGACAGTGCGCCGCTCAGCTGGCCGTAGGCCGATACCTCGGCCTGGTCACCGGTGACCTGGTTTTGCAGCTCGGTCAGTGGAATGTCTTGCACCTGCATCAGGCCGCTGACGATGCTGCTCACGTCGAGCGAGGTGCCGACGTTGAGTTCCTGGATGGTCGGCGTACTGGTGGAGGCAGCTGCGGTGGTGGTCATGACTTCAGCTTGTCTGGTTGACGATCAGACCGGTCGCGCCGCGCACCTGGTGCACCACTTCTTCAACCTGTTCTGAGGGAATCTTGCGAATCACTTCGCTGGTATTGCCATCAACGATCTTGACGATCAGCTGGCTGGTGTTTGAATCGACACTGAACTGCAGCACGCCGCCACTCTCGACCGCGACCGGCTTGGGTGCGGGAGCAGGCGTTGCGGACTTGGCAGCTGACTGTGCCTTGGTCGAGCCCGAGGACGCGGCCTGAGCTTGAGAATTCTTGGCGGCATCGGGCACGGCGCCGGACGCGGCAATGCTGGTCGTGACAGACGACGAAACGGCAGAACCCGCGGCACTCGATAAGCCTACAGTGTTGATTTCTGCGTTCATCGGAATCTCCGGTAAAAAAATCCGGGCGGCGCAAATCGCACCGCCCGGCACTCAGGTGCTAATTACAGGTTCTGCAACAGCGACAACACATTCTTTGGCAGCGAGTTGGCCTGCGCCAGAACGGCCGTGCCTGCCTGCTGGAGAATCGATTCCTGCGTCATGTTGGCGGTTTCTGATGCGAAGTTCGCATCTTGAATGCCGCTGCGAGCAGACGTCAGGTTGGTCGATGTGCTTTGCAGGTTCGAGACCACCGAAGTAAAGCGGTTCTGCACAGCACCAAGCGTTGCTTGCGTGGTGTTGATCTGTTGCAGGGCGCTGTCGATCTGGTTGATCGCGGTTTGCGAGCCGGAGTAGGACAACAGGCTCAGGGTGCTGAGGCCAGAAGTCGTGGCCGTCGCAGTGGTTCCATTGGTCAGGCCCGTCTTGGTCGCATCGTTGGCGCTGCCGCCGACCGTGATCGCCGAAGCGGACGTCAACACGATCGAGTTGGTGGTCGAATCGATGTACGCGCCGACCCCGGTTGTTTGCGAAATTGCATTGACGGCCGAGACGATGTTGGCGCCTTGCTGCGAGGAGGTTGCGCCTGCAGCGACTGCGCCGACGTCGTGACCGTTGATGGTCAGGCTGCCTGCAGCCAGTGCACCCGGGGCGATGAGCGACACTTGGCCGCCCTGCACGGTTGCTTGCGTCACGCTGCCGAGGGCTGCGACTGTCGAATTGGACAGACCAGACACGGTGATGGTGTCGTTGGTGGTGGTGTTGGCACCGACCTGGAACGAAAGCGACGAGTTGGTGCCATTCAGAAGTGCAACACCGTTAAAGCTCGATGCGTTGGCTTCTCTGTTCACTTCTTGCAGCAGCTGTTGTGCTTCCGTGTCGAGGGCTGCACGGTCCGAGGCACTGTTGGTGCCGTTCGATGACTGCACAGCGAGCTGACGGATGGTCTGCAGGTTGTTGGTGATCGAAGTCAGTGAGCCTTCAGCGGTCTGTGCCAGCGAGACTGCATCGTTGGCGTTGTTGACAGCCTGATTGTCGCCGTTGATCTGGGACGTGAAGCGCGTCGAAATTGCCAGGCCTGCTGCATCATCAGCTGCGCTGTTGATGCGAAGACCGGACGACAGACGCTCGACTGACGTATCAAGATTGGCTTGCGACGTGGTCAGGTTGTCTTGTGCTTCCAAAGAAGCGATGTTGGTATTGATGACTAATGACATTTGGAGCTC
Source organism: Gammaproteobacteria bacterium (assembly GCA_964657655.1). Lineage (GTDB taxonomy): Bacteria > Pseudomonadota > Gammaproteobacteria > Burkholderiales > Burkholderiaceae_D > CAJCIC01. The sequence continues at coordinate 4,790 of CAZZVZ010000030.1, forward strand.
TCCTTGAGCGGGTCAATAAACGCCGGCGGGATTGCCGGTTACCCCGGAGCTCCGAACAGGGAGGCTACCGGCGTTATGATCCTTATCGGAGGGGTTCGGAAAAAATGTAGCGTGGTGAGTGAACACGGGCCAAAAATGGGCTTGGACTGGTGGCAACTACTTCAATCTGCACAGCAAATCACACGATTCTTGCCGGCCCGCTTGGCATCGTGCAGCGCGCTGTCGGCGCGCAGCAGGGCCGATTCAAGGTTCTCGCCGGTCAGGATGCGGGTCAGACCGCAAGAAAAGGTCATGAACACCCGACTGTGGTCTTCCAGGAACACGCGCTTGGTGAGTTCGCGCTGGATGCGCACCATGATGTCATTGGCGGTATCTCGCGTAGTGTCGGGAAACAGGATGACGAACTCCTCGCCGCCGTAACGGCCGACTGAATCCTTGTCGCGCGTGAAATCGCGAACCACTTCGATCAGCTGCTTGAGGGCACTGTCACCGACCAGGTGGCCGAAGGCTTCGTTGATGCCCTTGAAATCGTCGATGTCGAGCAGTGCGATGCAGCTTTCCAGACTGCGTGCCGGTGATGCCACGTGCTGCAGGAAGGCTTCTTCCAGGCCACGCCGGTTGAGGGCTGCGGTCAATGGATCGGTGCGCACCAGGGTGCTTGCAATGGCGAGTTCTGATTCCAGTGACCTGGTACGCGTCTCGAGGTCACGAGCGTGGGCCCGTGCTTCTTGAAGGTCGTCGCGGGCGCGCACCATGTCGGCCGACATCAGCTGGGTATCGGCCAGCAAAGCCGTGACGACGTGCGACAGCTGGGTCAGGTTTTCGGCGCGGCCAATCTTGGCCACCACCTGGTTGACCTTGCCGGTATAGATATTGGCACTGGCCGACATGGTCGACAGTCTCTCGATCAGGCTCGAGGCCAATTGCTTTGCAGCGTCGCGCGCTTCGTCGATGCCGTGCGTGATGGTGCCCTGGCGAATCACCAGGTTGCGCAATGCGCGTTCTGCTTCCTCGAGCTTGTGTTCGTTGAGCGGCGCCGTCATGGCACGCTCGATCAGATCAACTTGTGCCTTGAGGTATTCGGACTCGGGCGTGAGCGCCACCAGATTTTGCAGCAACAGCTGCAACAGTGAACTCAGACGCGGCACCAGCGCATCGTCGCCGCTTGCCGGCGTGCGCTTGCTGCGCGACTCGATACTGGAACTGCCAGGCACAAGGTTCTTGGCGGCGGCAAAAATCTCCGAGGCGCGGCCGTACGATGCAGCAGGCGGCGGCGGCAGCGATGGCGCGGGCGCCGCCATGACAGGCGCTGGCTGGTCGCCGTGCGGCGGGCTTGCAAGTACCGTGTTGTCGACCGGACCGGTGGCCCATGATTCGACCAGCCGGTTGAGCCTGCGCTGCATTTCGCCGAAGGTTTCGTTGCGCGGCGCAAGCGCGCGCTTGAGGCCTTCGCGTTTCTTGGTGAGTGTGATGCCGGCGTGATGGATTTCGAGCTGCTGCAGCACCCGTTGCATCAGGGCAACCGGCTCCGCAGCGGAGACCTGGTCGAGCTGCGTGACGGGTTTTTCCAGCACCTTGCCGAGCACGCCTTGCACCGCATGCCAGTCGTCACCCTGAATGGCGCGCTTGAGCTTGCTGGCAAGCGCCTTGTCGGGAATCAGGTCGGCGGCCCGCTCGATTGCCTCATAGGCGGTGATGACGGGTGCCAGAGCGTTGGGCTGGCCGGATTCGGCGCGCCTGAATGCCTGGGCGTAATTGGTCGGCGTCGCCGGCAGCTGGTGTGCCGCAAGCGCACGGATCGCCTCTCGGGCGACGTGGTTGATGCTGGCGACAGTACGTTGTGGCGCTTCGTTCATTGCAGGGCCTTGATCCAGTCACGGCAGAATACGGCGACCCCGGTCAGGTCGAAGCCCGAAGCAGGCATCGAAAAGGCCGTCAATTCGCTGCATAACGGGGCAGCGCCAACGAGGGCTCCTGGGCGCACCGCCCGCCACTATCTCGATATTGCTGCCGGTGGTGTGATGGACTCTCTTCGACCCGATGCGCGGTCTGAACCTTTATCGGCAGCCGTGGGAAATTCCTGAGCAGCTGAAGCTGCCTGGTCAACCGGTCTTGCCGGGCCGGCACCAGCGCGATGACAGCTACTCGGTTTTGTAGTCGATGGTTTGCCTGAGTAGCTGGCCGGCCGCGACCCCGCTACAGTGCAGCCGGGCCAAGGCTTCGAGGCTCGCTCCGACCAGGCGATCGTCAGTGAAACCGTCGACCCGGTATTCGCTGGTGCTGCCGTCAGGACGTGCCACGAAGCTCAGTGTCACCGAGCCCGACGTCACGCCCTGGTGCAATGCCCTCGCGGGATAGGACAGGCTGGCCTGCCAGGCGCGCGCTTCAGGACAGATACCCGGTGTGCTGAGGCGTTGTCCTGGCTCGGGCGGTGCGCTTTCTGCGGCCTGAGATGCGCTCGGCGCACGTTGGTGCTCGAGCGCGTCGACATCGAGCTGGTCGGTCTTGCGCACGAACCACAGGCGCACGCGCCGCTCGGGTGTCACGTTCAGGTCGAGCTCGTGCAAGCCATTGAAGAACTCGATGCTCATGCGCTCGGGCGTGGCGTCTTCGACGCCGGTGGTCTGCAACGCAACATTGAAGACCAGGTGAGGGGGCCTGATCATGTCAGGCGCCTGTTCCGTGAAGGTGGCATGCCGGTCGCGCGTCACCCGGCCGTTGACCACTTCGATGATGCGTGCCACCGCATCACCATCTGCAAAAACCAGGTACGAGACATGGTCGTTGGCGGCCCAGTATCCCGCCATGGCTTGCGCTGCGCGTTGACCGGTCCAGGCCGGCGCTGAAGGCGTCACTGTCTGGCTCTGCGCGCATGCGCCAGTGCGGCAATCCGAAGGTACCGAGATCGGCGTGCCGTGCAGGGTCGGGATCTGCGCTGCGGCGCTGCCCGCGAGCATCGCTGCAAGGGGTGCCATCGCGATTGCAGCGAGCGTGCGAAGCGCGACTCGCGATGCTGCAAGACGGTGCTGCATGACATGTCCTGTGATTGCCACAGCATGCAGTGTACGGTTTGCGTGATGCCTTGGAAATATCCGGCCTGCCTGTTACCGGCTGATCTTGCCGATGCGAGATTCGACCAGTTCGGCGCGTTCTGGCATGCCGAACCAGGCACCCTGGCAAAAGCCGCAACGCTCGAACGCCAGGGCATCGAGTTGCGCCTTGGTTTCGACTCCTTCGGCAGTGACTGACTTGCCGAGCGCTTCGGCCATCCGGATGATGGTCTGCACGATCATGCGTTCGGAGGCACCATCGAGCATCGCCGCGATGAACGATTGATCGATCTTGATGCTGTCAAACGGCAGCTTGGAAAGCAGGCTCAAGCTCGAGAAACCGGTGCCGAAATCATCGATCGAGATGTGTACTCCGAGCTTCGAAATGCGCTGCAGCACCTCGATCACACGCGAGGGATCCGTCAACAGCGTGCTCTCGGTGATCTCGATTTCGATCGAGCCGCCATCGACGCCGGCGTCGAGCAGGCACTCGCCGATGAAGTCGGCGAAGGAATGGTCCTGCAACTGCTTTTGCGACACGTTGACGGCGACACGAACGGTGCGTGTGCCATCGCGGCGCCAGCGCGCCAGCTGGCTGCACACCGTGCGAATGGCCCAGCGTCCGAATTCGTGGATCGCACCGGTCTCCTCGAAGAAACCGATGAAGACCGACGGCGGCACACTGCCGTAACTTGGGTGGTCCCAGCGCGCCAGTGCCTCGAGCCCGACCACTTCGCCGGTGGTGACTTCCACCTTGGGCTGATAGGCCAGGTGAAACTGGCCGTCAGCCAGTGCGCGCCGGAAGTCGCGCGTCAGATCTGAGCGAAACACCAGCGCATCGCTTAGCGACTCGCTGAATTCGGCCACCGTGAGTCGCCCGGCGCGCTTGGCCGCATACATCGCGATATCGGCAAAGCGCACCAGCTGGGCTGCATCCTGACTGTGCTCGGGATAGCGCGCCACGCCGATCGAGGCGGTAATCGAGCGCTCCGATGCGCCGATCTGGAACGGCTCGGCGAAGGCTGCGAACACTTCCTCAATGACCTTGTCGACGTTGCCCGTCGCGCCCTCGTCGGTCTTGAGTTCCGGCACCACGATGACGAATTCATCGCCGCCGAAACGGCACACCGCCTCGCGCGCACCGGTGATGCGCTTGAGGCGCCCGGCGATTTCGACCAGCACCAGATCACCGACCTCGTGACCGCTGGCATCGTTGATCAGGCTGAACTGGTCCAGGTCGACGAACAGCACGCCGACTGCCGTGCCGTGCGCGGTCGCATGCACCAGCGCCTGTTCCAGCAGTTCGGTCAGCCGACGCCGGTTCGGCAGGCCGGTCAACGGGTCGTTGAAGGCCAGCGCGTGCGCGCGTTCCTCGGCGGCGCGCCTGGTGTCGATCTCGCGCTGCAATTCTTCCGTGCGCTGCTCGACCATCGCGCCCAGATGATGTTTCTCGCGCCGCTCGTGCGTCAGCTCCAGTGAACCGCGCAGCGCCTGGATCTCGAGGGCACGGCCCCGGTTGGCATTGGCGACATGAAATTGATGGGCGGCCTGCAGATGATTGAAGGCGCCCTTGAAATCTCCCTGCTTCTCGAGCAGGCTGGCAATCATTTTCTCGATCGGCGGGCGCATCACCACTTCGCCCAGCTGTTCGCACATGGCGATGGCGCGCAGATACAGATCGACCGCGCGCGAAGGCTCGCCTGCGCGATCGAGGAAGTCGGCGCGATTGGCAAGCGTCAGCGCCCAGCCCCAGAACGGCACCATGCCGCGCTCGACGTAGATCTGCTCGGCCTGGCTCAAGGGCGAGTCGGCCATTTGGAAGTCGTCGGTTTCAAGATAGTAGCTGGCCAGATTGGCGTTGGCGTGAATCACCACGTTCCAGTTGCCGCTGCGCGTGGCCGCCTCGATCGAGGAGAGCGCCAGCTCGATGGCGAGCTTGCGCTGGCCCTGACGCCAGCGCGTCACAGACAGGCCCATCAGCGCATCGGACAGGTCGTAGTCGTTCGCGTCGCTGCGAAACAGATCAACCGAGCGCGAGAAATTGCGATCGGCAAGTTCGATGTCTCCCGCCAGCCCGTGCAGCATGCCGATCTGGCGCAGCACCTCGGCAGAGCCGCGCCGGTTGCCGATCTGCAGCGCCAGGTCATCGGCCTCGGCCAGCACCAGTGCCGCCGATTCGAGTGCCACCAGACGCAGCAGGCGCCAGCCCTTGATCAGCATGAATTCAAGCCGTTCGGCGCGGTGTTGCTCGTCGCCGCAAAGTGCAATGCCATGCTCGGCCACCGCGAGCACGTCTTCATGGCGCGAACTGGAGACCATTGAACTTAGGAACTGACGCGTTGCTGCGATCGCTTCGTCAGGCCCCTGCTCGGAGATCAGGTTGAGCAGGGCATCGCGGCTGGTGACAGGTTCGCCGCTCCCCCCGGCGTGCAAAGACGCGGAATCTGGCCAGAGGTCGTCGGTGGTAGACAAGGCGCAGGCGGGTGAGCGGGCGAAACGCCGGTCTGATCAATTCTATACCCAGCTTTGCTGCATTGCGCGACAGATTTCCGACCGGCCGCGCTGCCGTCAGCCGCCACGTTGCGGCGCGCCCGGGACCTGGTTTTCGGGCGTCCAGACGCAGTTCAGGTGAGCGTCGCGTCGGCCAGCGACGTCATGACACGCAACAGTTCTTCGGTATCGACCGGCTTGGAGAGATGCGCGTTGAAACCGGCTTCGACCGAGCGGTGCCGGTCAGCCGCGCGGTTCAGGGCCGTCAGCGCGACCGCAGGTGTGGCCGGCAGATTCTCGCGCCGCTCATATTCGCGCAGTGCCCGGATCAACGCGTGGCCATCTTCGTCGCCGAGCCCCAGGTCCGACAGGATGATGTCGGGTCGCTGCGCGTAGATCAGCGTCATGGCCTCGCGTGCACTGGATGCCGAAGACACCAGTGCGCCGCGGCTTTTGAGACTGACGCTGATGAATTCGCGCGCGTCGTCATCGTCTTCGACCACCAGCACGCGCAGGTTCTTCAGCACATCGTCAGACGCGCTGGTCGGGCGTTTCACGCTGCTGGCCGACTCGATCGAGGGCAGACGCACCAGGAATTTGGCGCCCAGGCCCGGACCGTCGCTCTCCACCGCGATGCGACCGTTGTGCAGTTCCACCAGTTCGCGCGTGATGGCAAGCCCGAGTCCGAGACCGCCTTTGGGTTTTTGAGCGCCTGTCTCCTGACGAAAACGCTCGAACACGTGCGGCAGGAAATCTGACGCGATGCCGCGCCCGGAGTCGATCACACTGAGCACCAGGTCGTTGCCGTCGCGCTCCAGGCCGACTGCGACAAAGCCGCCTTTTTCGGTGAACTTGACTGCGTTCATCAGCAGATTCCAGAGCACCTGCTGCAGGCGCGCCGGATCACCTTCCACGAATGCGGCCGGAAACGGCTGACGCCTGAGTTCAATTCCCTTGGCATCAAATGCCGGCTGCACCGTGAGCAGCGCCATGTCGATGACTTCTGCCAGATCGACGCACGACAGCTCAAGGCGCAGGCGCCCTGCCAGCACCGAGCTCAGATCGAGCAGATCGTCGATCATCTTGGCCTGTGCCTTGGCGTTTCTGAGGATCACTTCGAGACCGGATTTCTGCTTGTCGGCAAGCGCCGGATCACGCAGCAGCACTTCGGTCCAGCCGACCACGGCGTTGAGCGGCGAGCGCAGCTCGTGCGACACCGTGGCGATGAATTCGTCCTTGGCCAGCATGGCCGACTCCGCTGCCGAGCGGGCCAGCCGTTCGCTCTCCAGAAGATCGGCGTTTTCCTGCGCATCGCGGTACTGCTGATCGATGTCGGTGGAAGTAAACAGCCAGCTGTCTTCGGCGCCGTCGACGCGCAGCAAGGCGCCGCGGGTCGCCATCCAGCGGCTTTCGCCATGCTGGTTCAGCAAGCGGTGCACCACCGAGAAGTGCTGCTCTTCCTGACCGCGCTGAAATGCCTCACGGCTCAGGTCGTGATCTTCGGGCAGCACCATCAGGTCAACCCAATCGAGTGCGCCGCCTAAAGCCAGGTCGCGCCCGGTGAAGGCGCTCCAGGGCGAATTTGCGTACAGCAGCCGGCCATCGGCGGCGACCGTGTACACCAGATGCGGGATGGCATTGGACAGCAGGTGGTAATAGCGCCTTGATTCCTCGGCCACCATCAGGTCCTTCTGCATGCGGAAATTGTCCAGCACGCGGCGCGTCACCGAGGGCAGCAGCTCGAGGTAGCCTTCGTTCTTGCGCACCACATCAGACACGCCACTGCGTAACGCCTCAAGGATGCGGTCTTCGGTGACGTATCCCGTCATCAGCACCGAGGGCAGATTGACATTGGCATCTTGCAGACGCCTGAGAAAGTCGAGGCCGCTTTCGGATTCACCCTCGAGCGCGTAGTCGGCGATGATCAGATCGGCGCCGTCGCCGAGCGGCCCGATCAGGCTTTGCGCTTCAGACAGGGTACGGCAGGCGCTGACACGAAACCCGGCGTGGGTCAGGCGGCGTGCCGCCAGAGCCAGCGTGCCGGGATCGTCATCCAGCAGAAGAACGTGGTCAGCTGGCTGCATTGCGCGCCGTGAGCGGCGGAAGTTTCACCACTTGAAGGAAGAAACCCAGACGCCTGATGGCTTCCACGAAGGCCTCGTAGTCGACCGGCTTGGTGACATAGACATTGCAGCCAAGCTCGTAGCAGCGTTCCACCTCGCGCGGATTGTCGGTGGTGGTCAGCACGATGATCGGGATGGCGCTGGTGGCGGGATTGGCCTTGAGCGATTCGAGCACCTCGACGCCACCCATGCGCGGCATGTTGAGGTCGAGCAGCATCACCGTATTGTCGAGGTTGGCAGGGCCGAGCGCGACCTGGGCTGCGATGTGCTCGACCGCTTCCTGACCGTCGCGCATGCGGCTGATGGTGTTGGTGATCCCCGCGCGCCTGAGATTCTTTTCCACCAGCGTTGCGTGACCATCATCGTCTTCCACCAGAACGATTCGAACGTCTTCCATCACCCCTCCCTCAATGCTCTTCCTGGAAAATGCAACGTGAAGGTCGATCCTTGACCCTCGGCTGATACCACCACGATTTTGCCTGAATGGCGGTCGACCACGCGTTTCACGTAGGCCAGCCCGATACCTTCCCCCTTGGCCGCCTGCGGGTGGAAGCGCTTGAACGCGACAAAAAGCTTGGCCTGTTGCTGATTGTTGATGCCAAGACCGTTGTCACGCACGAAATAGCTGACGTCGTCCGCGCTTTTCACCCCGCCAACTTCGAGCGTTGCCTGGACGGCCGGGTTGCGGTAGTAAATGGCGTTGTTGATCAGATTGGCGAACACCTGCCCGATCGCTGCAGCGTCTCCTTGCATGGGTGGCAGATCCGCCACGCTCACTGCGATCTCGGCACTGCGGATGCTTTGCGCCGCGGCGTCGAGGAGACCCTGCACCATTGCGTTGATATCGATCGCTTCTTCACGCAGCTCGATGCGTCCGACACGACTGAGCTTGAGCAGCGCGTCGATGATGCGCGAGGCCTGCGTGACGGCGGCGCTGACATAGCGCAGCGATGGCTCGAAGTCGACATCGACGATCCTGATGAGCTCGCGGCGGATGGCGTCGGGCACCTCGGCGGATGCAAGCTGGGCTTTCAGATCCTGCGACGAGTAGACCAGTTCCTTGCTGAATCCCTCCAGGTTCACGAGAGGCGAGCGCAGATCGTGCGACACGCTGTAGATGAACATCTCGTTGTCCTGGCGCTGCTGGCGCAAATCTTCGTTGACCAGCGCCAGCGCATCGGCGCGCTCCATCAGTTCCCGTTCGGCATTGGCCTGCGCAATGCCCCTGGCGTGCAGCTGTTCAGCGGCCTCGTGCAATGCGAAGTCGACGGTCGTGATCTCATCACTGCCGGCGACCAGAGGCTCGAGCGGCTCATCGGTGCCGATCCGTTCAGCATTGCGCGTGACACTCGCCAGGCGGCTGCCGACACTCTTGTTGAACAGGTAGACGGCAATGATGCCGACGGCCATCGACAAGATGATGATGACGTAGAGCGAGTACTGCTGATGCAGGCGCGCGGTGTGCACCGCAAGGCGCCGATTCTGGTCGAGGCGGCGTTCCTCGCGCTGGAACTGGACCAGCTCGGTCTTCAGAAGCTCGAGCACCTCGACCCCACCGCCTGGCCGATAACGGTCGCGGATCGCATCGGGCCCGCCGTCCACGGCAATCTTGTAGGTCTTCTCGAGCGCTGCACGGTAGCGCACCACGTCGTCACGAATCTGGCGCGCGCGCTGTTGCTGCGACGGATTGTCCGGTACCGAGTTGACCAGATTGGTGGCCTGGAGGTTGAGCGCGTCCCAGAATTCGGGCGGGGCAAGGCTTGGCACCTGGGCCAGCATTGCGCCACGAAACCGCACAGCTTCGTTGAGCACCGGCTCGAACAGCGAGGACGACTCGTCGAGCACCGCAGAGCTGTGCATGGCCCAGGCGTCTGCCTGGGCTGCCTGCTGCTGCGCATCGACCAGAAAGCCGAGCGCCACGATCTCGAAAATGCTCGGAATCGCGGCCAGCAGCACGCCCTTCCAAAACAGCTTCACGAACGCGCTCGCATCAGGCAGCGCGCAGTACGGCGGCAATCGATGAGGGCAAGCGAAATTCGAGATGCTGAGCGGGAAGCGTGTGGCCGGTGCATCACTGTGATCGTATAAAGCGTTTGCATCGGGTGCTCATTGCCTGCGAAAATGCGACGGATTCTGCCATGTTCGAGCAGAGGGCCGCAATTTCCAGCAGGCCCATCGTTGTTGTTTGCCAGATCCTGGGAGGATCAATGCGTTACCTGATACTGATTTTGCTTGCCAGCGTGGCAGTGGTCGCTTGCGGCAATTCAGACGCTCCGGACTGTACCAGCGCTGACGCGGCAACTGCATTGCACAACTATCTCCTTGACGTAAACGAGTACGGCACGCCCCCGGATACGCAAATTCAGGCGTATTTAACTGAAGCGAGTCTACTGGTGGGCAATTTTCGCACCACGAGCCAAGACGCCGGTCTGCACGCCAGCCGATGCGTCGCAAGTGTCACCTTCAAGCGTGGCACATCGGAGATCAAGGAGGATCTGGCGTTCGCCGACCATTTGCCGGGTGACCGGATCCACGTGATCGACGCCAATCTCGACGATCTTCGCGACAAAATCCGCGCTCAGGGGCATTGAGTCATGGGGCGCGCTGCCCTGTTCGTGCCCCGATGAAACAACGCAATCATGCAACCTTGTGCGGCAGCCTCGTGTTGCTGCTGGCGTTCGGTCCCAGCGCCAGGGCTCTGGCCGAGCAGCCCGCCGCGCCGCTGCCACAGGTTCGCCAGAACAGCGAAAAGTACATTTCGCTGCACGCCTTTACCGTCGGCAACGACGGCGCGGCGCTGGACGCCTGGGTCGAGCGGCATCTGGCCAACGCGCAGGCCGATATCGACACCATTGAGGCGCCAGCGCCGCTGCGCACGCTTGCCAACACCATCCGGCCGTTCGATGACGCCAATGCCGAACTGACCCTCGCCTACAGCCAGACCTACCAGCTG
>CAZZVZ010000031.1:0-15099 GCA_964657655.1 Gammaproteobacteria bacterium
TGCTCTCGTGCACCCGATACTCGCCAAGGAACTCATCCATCACCGCGAGTCGGCCGAGCTCGGCAAGCCGCCAGTACAGATCGGTGTCCTCCGCGAAATCCACGTGGCGGTAACCGCCGATGCGGTTTAGCGCCGTGCGTCGCATCATGACGAAGGGATGCATGATGTACGGCTCGCGCGACGGGATCGAGCTGGGGTCAGCACCGGCCGGCGGCATTCTTCCCGCCACCGATCCAAGACGCCTGCCGTGCACGTCGATGTGATGCACCAGACACGACACCGCGACACAATCAGGGTTGGCGTTCAGAAACGCGACTTGGCGCTCGATGCGCTCCCTAAACGCGATGTCGTCCGAATCAAGGCGCGCGACCAGATCTGCCGTGCACTGCGCGAGGCCCGCATTGGCTGCAGCAACGATACCGGCGTTGGCCTGGGTGATCACTTCGATTCGGGGATACTGACTGGCAAGTTCGGCGAGGATGGCACCGGTTTCATCGCTCGAGCCATCATTGACCACGACGATGCGCAAATCAGCAAAGCTCTGCTCGAGGATGCTCGTCAATGATTCGCGGATGGTCGCGGCCGAGTTGTAGGCCGTCATGAGGACGTCGACCGCGGCCGGGCCATTTCCTGGTTCTCGCGTGGCGCGAGAAAGCTGCACATCTGGAGGAATCATCTTGAGGGTCTAGCTTGTGAACCCGGTATGCGGCGCGATGTGCCGTAGTAGAGATTAAAGTGGAGAAGAGGCTCGCAGAGGGCGTGACATCAACCAGGCCAGGGCTTTCGCAGGCTTGCGCGAAAGGTCGCCGCCTGACGTGTCTGCCGGGGAAATTCTACGTTTTGGCGGCCACGCAGTGATAGCCCGATCGGACTAGGGCAGTCCTTGCCGCGTCGCCTGCTTGACCAAGGCGCTCGCCTTAGAGCCGGGCACTGGCCTGGAAATCCTGATAGGCGCGCTGCAGTCCGGTCTCGAGCGAAGTCGGTGCGCTCCAGCCGAGCTGCTTGAGCCTTGACACGTCCATCAGTTTTCGCGGTGTTCCATCTGGCTTGGATGCGTCGAACACCAGCCCGCCCGTGAAACCCACGACCTTCTGGATCAGTCGAGCCAGTTCGGTGATCGTGACATCTTCGCCCGTGCCGACATTTATGAGCGGTGGCTCGAACACGCCAGTTGCCGCTTCATCGCTGCCGAGCAGGCCATCGAACTGCTCGGGCGGCAGATTCATGACGCGCACACAGGCCTCGGCCATGTCATCGCTATAGAGAAACTCACGGCGCGGCGTACCGCTGCCCCAGATCACGACGTTGGCATCGTCGCGCTGCTTGGCCTCGTGAAATTTGCGCAGCAGGGCAGGAATCACGTGGCTGCTCTGCAGGTCGTAGTTGTCGCCAGGTCCATAGAGGTTGGTCGGCATCAACGCCAGGTACCTGGTGCCGTACTGGCGGTTGAAGCTCCAGCACAGTTCCACACCCGCGATCTTGGCCAGTGCATACGGGCGATTGGTTGCCTCAAGCGGTCCGGTCAGGAGATCATCCTCGCGCATTGGCTGCGGCGCGAGTTTTGGGTAGATGCAGCTCGACCCGAGGAAGATCAGGCGCTTCACCTGGTTTGCATGTGCGGCTCGGATGACGTTGAGCTGGATGGCCAGATTGCGGGCAATGAAATCAGCCGGGAATGTGTTGTTGGCCAGGATGCCACCCACATAGGCGGCGGCGAGAAAGACGTAATCGGGCTTTTCTGCAGCGAAGAACTCCTCGGTCTCGACCTGGCTGGTCAGGTCCAGCTCTTCATGGCTTCGCTCGACAAGATGGTCAAAGCCATGGGCCTTGAGATTGCGCACAATCGCTGAACCCACCAGGCCGCGATGCCCGGCAACGTAGATCTTGTCGGTCGGCTGCATGCTCGCTACTCGTGGTAGTTGTAGGCGTCGTAGCCGTGGCGCTTGACCAGGTCATCGCGCTGCGCGCTCTTCAGATCTTCGCTCACCATCTCCTTGACCAGCTCGATGAAGGTCGTCTTTGGCACCCAGCCAAGTTTTTCTTTCGCCTTGCTCGGGTCTCCCAGCAGCGATTCCACCTCTGTCGGCCGGAAGTAATGCGGGTCGACCTTGACGATCTCCTTGCCGCTCGCGTCGCGCCCGACTTCTTCCTTTCCCGTTCCTTCCCAGGTGATGGCGATGTCGAGTTCACGGGCCGCCGCGTCGACGAAATCCCGGACACTGTGCTGCACGCCGGTGGCAATCACGAAGTCTTCTGCAACATCTTGCTGCAGCATCAGCCACTGCATCTCGACGTAGTCCCTGGCGTGGCCCCAGTCGCGCAGCGCCGCGAGGTTCCCCAGGTACAGGCAGTCCTGAATGCCCAGCTTGATGCGGGCCAGAGCACGCGTGATCTTGCGCGTCACAAAGGTTTCGCCGCGCAACGGCGACTCGTGGTTGAACAAAATGCCATTGCAGGCGTACATGCCGTAAGCCTCGCGGTAGTTGACGGTAATCCAGTAGCCGTACAGCTTGGCCACCGCGTAGGGGCTGCGCGGATAAAACGGCGTGGTCTCCTTCTGCGGGGTTTCCTGCACCAGACCGTAGAGTTCACTGGTGGAGGCCTGGTAGAAGCGGCAGCGCTGTTCCATGCCGAGCAGGCGGATCGCCTCGAGAATCCGCAGGGTCCCGATGCCATCGGCATTGGCCGTGTACTCGGGGGTCTCGAAGCTGACCGCCACATGACTCATCGCAGCGAGGTTATAGATCTCGTCGGGCTGCACCTGCTGGATGATGCGAATCAGGTTGGTCGAATCGGTCAGATCGCCGAAGTGCAGGATGAAATTGCGCTTCGAGACGTGCGGATCCTGATAAAGATGGTCAATCCGGTCCGTGTTGAACAAAGAGGCACGGCGCTTGATGCCGTGCACGATGTAGCCCTTGTTGAGGAGAAATTCGGCGAGGTACGCACCGTCTTGCCCGGTCACGCCGCTAATCAGCGCTACTTTCTGCTTGTTCATTGATTTCGGCCTGTGGCGCTTTAGACAAGATGGTTGTGAAGGTCGCCTGCAATGGCACGGGTCGCTCGATTGCGAGTCCAGCTTCGGCATCGATCGGCGGCACGGCATTCGCCGCAACCTGAAGATCATCGGCCACGCATTTTAGTCAGTGGCCGTGACACTGGCAATTCGACCACTCGGACAGATTGCCCCCCGGGAGGACGAATTGGCGGGCGTTCTTGGCTAGAATGCCGGCTGACTCTGGATGGAACCCGCATGACGACCCCCCTGACCGTGGCGGCTGCCACCTGTACCGACCCGCACCTGATCGACCTGGGATTCATGCAGCTGAGCTTTCTGCAGGTCGCACTGCTGGGCGTCGTGCAGGGCATCACCGAGCTGCTACCGATCAGCAGTACTGCGCATCTGCGCGTGATTCCAGGGGTTCTCGGATGGCCCGATCCGGGCTCCGCGTTCTCGGCGGCCATGCAGCTGGCCAGCTTCATCGCGGTGGTGAGCTATTTTTTCTCGGACATCCGCCTGCTGCTGGTCGACGCTGGTCGGGCACTGAAACAGCGTGATTTCAAGGACGAGTCATGGAATCTGGTGGTCGGCATCGCCGTCGGGACGCTGCCACTGATCATCGCAGGTGCGCTGCTCAAGTCGCGCCTCAACCAGTGTTCCTCACCGCTGCGCGGGCTGATCGTGATTGGCGTGTCCTCCCTCGTGATGGCGCTGCTGCTCGGACTTTCGGAAAAGATGGCATCGCACGCGCGCCGTTTTGCCGCCCTGCGCTTTGCGGACTGCATCTGGGTCGGACTGGCGCAGGCGCTGGCACTGATCCCTGGGGTTTCGCGCTCAGGCGCGACGCTGACGGCTGGTCTGATGCTTGGCATGGAACGCCAGACGGCGGCGCGATTTTCATTTCTTCTTGGTCTGCCCGCAATCACGCTCGCCGGCCTGTACGAATTCCTGCAGCTGTACAAGGCGCACATGCCGATGCAAGGCTGGCTGTTGCTGGCGGTCGGGCTGGCGAGCGCAAGCGTCACCGCGTTCGCCACGATCTACGGTCTGCTCAAGTTTCTCGAACACCGTAGCACCTGGATCTTTGTGGTGTATCGCTTCTTGATGGGCGTGGGTCTGATCGCGGCTGTCCTGACAGGGCTGCTGCCCAACTGAGTCCCTCACCGCGAGCCATTCGATTGCCCGATGAAGGCCTGCAAGTCAGCCGACAGCGAAGAGATTGCGCCGCTGAAACTGCCAGGGGCACTTGCCTGATAAACGCGCGCCTTGGGCCACCAAGGTGATTTCTCGGAACCGATCTGCCAGCGCCAGTCGAGCATGGTCGGCTGCAACAGCCAGAATGGTGTGCCGATGCTGCCTGCCAAGTGGGCCGTCGAGCAGTCGATCGAAATCAGCAGGTCGACTGCGCTGAGAGCTCCTGCAGTTTCTGCGAAATCCGTCAGGTCGCGGCTAACATCGTGCATGGCCAGTCGCTCGACCAGCTGGCGCCTCTCGGGTCGATCATCGACGGCCAGGTTGATCCAGCTCACCCCTCGCAAGGCGCCGAGCGAAGACAGCGCGTCCGGGTTGACGCTGCGCAGCCAGTCATCGATTCGTCCCGGGTTGCCAAGCGAACAAAGCGCGATCCTTCGCCCTGGGAGCGACGCAAACCTGTCGCGCCATCTGGCCTTGATCTGTTGTGGGACCATCAGCAGCGGCGCAGCACCGATCTGATCACGTGCAACACCAAGCGGGGCAATCAGCTCAAGCAGGCCGCAGGCGAACACGCAGCCGTGCTGAAGCGGGTCCGGCGGGTCGTCAGACACGATCACCTCGATGCGCGCATCGAGCCCTTCGACCAGATGCTTGACGCGCATGGGCAGCCACAGCAGAACCTCGATGCCCGCGTCCAGGACGCGTGGCAAAAAACGCAGCCCGAGCAGGGCGTCACCGACACCCTGATCCATGTGCACGTAAAGCCGGCCCCCTGAGACCGGCTGACCCAGCCACTGGGGAACCGTGTGTGGATAGTTGCGTGGATTGAGGCGCCGATAGGTCGAAGACACCAGACGCCAGCCGTCGAGCCAGCGCTCGCCTCCTTCGGAGATATAAGCCGCCCCCAGACCGTGCCGGATCTCATCGCCACCATCATCGATTTGTGCGGCACGCTGGTAGCAAGACAGCGTCTTGGCAAGATCGCCCCGGTTCTGCGCGACCACCGCGAGGTTGATCAGCAATCCCGCTGACAGGTCGTCGCGCGTTTCGAACTGGACCGAAATCTCTTCGGCAATGCGAAAGCTTTCGCGGTGATTGTTGGTGAGGGTACACAGCAGATCGGCTTCATCGACTGTCAAGGCCTGGCGTGCGAGCTTGGACGTCAGATCGGCAATCACGCCCCGACGCAACGCGACGATGAAGGCGGGGACGTCCTTGTGCAGGTTCGCACCTCCAAGCCGAGCCTGCAGCACTTCGAGGTTGGCGAGCGGCGTCAGATCGCGCGGGTTGATTTCCAGCGCCGCGCGAAACTGCGCGGTGGCCTCTTCGAACAGTCCCGCCGTGACGCACATCGCGCCCAGCGCATTTCTCATCTGGGCATCGCGTGGCGTGACAGCAACCGAGCGTCTTGCGATCTCGAGCGCCTGCTCGGTGCGACCTAGCGCACTAAGACAACCCGCCAGAAACTTGAGCGCCATGGGATCTTCTGGACGCGCCTGCACGACCTGCTCGAGCGCGTCTGCAGCCAGCTCCATCTGGCCAGCCATGTAATGCACCACGCCCAGGCGTCTGAGAACATCGGGGTCGCGCGGACTGGCAAAGCGCATCTGCGTAAGCTTCGCCAGGGCCTGGTCGAGCTGGCCTGCGTCGCGCAATCGGTCGGCCAGCAGGAAATCTGCGGCCGAGGCAACCGATGGCTTGTGCGGTGCCTGCAGGACGCCTTGCGGCAGTACCGGCGCAGCAGACGAAACCGGTGCCAGGAAGGCGGTATCGAGAATCTCGCCTTTGCTGTCACCCCGCTTGCCAAGCAGGCGGCGAACGCGATTGAGAAGCGAGCGGGCCAAGGTTTGTTTCTCGTCGAGTGAAGCGTCGCGTGTCCGGATCGGACCACTTTGACTGCCGGGAGCCTCCGGAAACCAACTTCCGGCTGGCTATCTCAGGACGCCTGAGCGTCTATCTGACGAACATACAGGTTTCTCTCGCGCGCCTCAATCATGAGAGCCTTTGGTCAGCACGCCGGCATGACGGGCGCAAGCTCAGCAATTGAACAGCTCCCAGCGTCCCTCCGAGACGACTTCAACAGTTCCGCCCACGACTTTAATCGCGCTCTGATCATCGATCGCATAGACCGGCGCCGTGAGCCTCGAGGCCCAGATGCGCGCGTTGTCAGACGAGGCATCGGGGTGCTCGGCGTGATCCAGATGGGGAATCAGGGCAAAGTCGACCAGCCCCACACCCTGAGCTGTGACCACGGTTCTCGTGATCTCGCCATTGGCGGTTTGCATGACCACCAATTCAGCCGTGTGCGGATCATGGCTCGCGGTGCGCGGATGGGTGCACGCCTCTGCAAAGGTCGAGCTCACCGCCATGCTGCCGGCGCTCACACCCACATAGACAAATTCGGGGCGCTGGCTGGCAAACAGGTCTGCAAGCCCGGACCTTTTCATCCAGTACGACAGATACAAAACGTCTCCGCCCCACACCAGCAGGGCATCGGCGGCCTCGAGCGACGGCACCCAGGCATCCTTGCTGATACTGTCCAAGGCAGTAAGCTCGAGTAGCCCGAGAGATTTCCAGCCCAGCTCGCAAAGCGGCGAGGCGACTTTGCCGCAGGTCGCCCGAAAAGCCATTTGAGAACCGCCAGCAAAGGGATAAATCCCTGTGGGAACGAATAGCGCGTTTGACTCAGCAATTGGTTTGCCCAGCATTTCGACCAGCGTGGCGTGGATGCTGGCGTTGCTGATGCCGTTGGATGTGAGAAGAAGCTTCATGACGCTGCCTGGCCTGGCGCGTGTGCCGGTTCTAAGTCAGCGCAGGGTGTGCGCAATATGTCAGCTCGAATCTCGCCTGGAACGAGAAGGTTTCAGAACATTGCTGGAGCGGGCTACCGGTCTCGAACCGGCGACCTTCAGTTTGGGAAACTGACGCTCTACCAACTGAGCTAAGCCCGCGCCGACTGCAGGCCGATTATAAAGCGTGCAGCGTGCTTTGGTCGCAGTGCAAGTATCACGATGGCCGCTCGGCATCGCGGGCACGTTCGGCAATCTCAGCGTAAGCGGGTGCGAGCAGCACGGGGATTCGACCATACAGCGCATGCAGCGCACGATAGGTCTCGGCCGCCCTGGGTTCAGGCGCAAGGCAGGCGATGCTTCTCGAGGCGTCTCGATAGTGGTCGAGGTCAGACGCTTCTTTCAGCGCGAAGGCCGCCAGGCGCGCGGCACCGATGGCCGAACTTTCCACGTCTTCGGGAAATTCGATGGTGCGCTGGAAAATGTCAGTCAGCATCTGCCTGAGGAAGGCTGAACGCAGAAAGCCACCCACCGCGAGAATACGCTCGACCTTGCCACCCGAATCCTCGAGCGCCTCGAGCACCAGGTACAGGTTGAGCAAGATGCCTTCCATGACGGCACGCGCCAGGTGCCCGCGCCGGTGGCTCATGTTCAGACCGATGAAGGAGCCGCTCGCGTCGGTATTCCAAAGAGGTGCCCGCTCGCCACTGAGATAAGGATGAAACAGCAGACCGTTGCAGCCAGGCGCGATCTGCTCGGCCGCCTCGAACAGCGCCGCGTAGCGCTGATGCAAGGCTTCTCCTGACGCGTCGCTTCGCTCCGGCAACAAGATATCGCCGATCCAGTTCAATGCCATGCCGCCGCCGTTGACCGCGCCACCAGTGACAAAGTGATTTTCTGTCAGGACATAACAGAAGGTGCGCATGTGCGCGTCCACCTGCGGCCGCGCGACCACCGTGCGCAGCGCCCCGCTGGTGCCGATGGTCATGGCAGCGACCCTGCTGTCGAGCGCGCCGGCCCCAAGATTGGACAGACAGCCATCGCTTGCACCCATCACAAGGGTGGTCGAAGCATCGAGCCCGAGCGACCTCGCACCCTCTTCACCCAGCCGAAAACATGCAGTGGTTGGGCACAGCTCAGGCAACTGATGCCTGTGAACACCCGCCAGCTGCAACGCCTCTGCGTCCCAGTCGAGGCGCTCGAGATTGAAAAGGCCGGTCGCGGAAGCCATCGAGTAATCGCAACGCAGGGTGCCGGTCAGCCGGAGCAGCAGATATTCCTTGATGCCGACGAATTTGGCCGCACGCGAGAACAGCTCGCCATCGTGACGCGCGAGGTGCTGCAACTTGGCGGGCCACGCCATGGGATGAATCGGGGTGCCCGTGCGCCGATACAGCTGCTCGCCGGCCGCTGAAATCCGCAGGGCAGCCGCTTCGCGGTCTGCACGCCTGTCGGCCCAGGTGATGCATGGCGTCAACGCTTGCCCGCTGGCATCCAACAAGATGAGGGCATGCATCGCTGCACTGAACACCACGGCATCAACGCGCCCGGGTGATTGCAGCTGCAGGTCTCGCACCACCTGTCGCACGGCAGCAACGATTCGCTCGGGGTCCTGTTCGGCGCGACCGCTGGCGGTCGTATCGAGCGGGTAACCGGCGCTGGCCCTTGCCTGCACCGTATCGCCGCACATCAACAGGCCCTTGGTGGCCGTGGTTCCCAGATCGAGCGCCAAGATCAAGCTGGCCATAAGTCGGTCTCTTCGGATTTTTGTAGGTTGTATACAGGTTCATGCGTCAGGCAGCGCCGAATACGCCTCAACAGCACGCTATCAGCAGAAAGTGTCGGTATCATGCGGATATTCCAACAGCCTCTCGTTCAATCGGGAACAAACGTGAACCGGGATCAACCGTGAGCCTGCTGTCTGATTTCATCGCGCGAGCCAAGATCGACCAAATGGCCAAGGACCTGGCCGATCAGTTCAAGAAGCGACTGCCGCTGGAACGCATCTCCGACCGCAAACGCATTGCCGTCGAATTCGAGGTTACTCTAGGGCACGCGCGGGGACTGACGCGCGCCAATAATTTCGGAACCTATGGCAAGTCCAGACTTGCCAACTCATTCCAGTGGAGTCTGATCGAGTCCGGATACGAGCGCAATACGGCGATGGAGCTCGGGCGTGAACTGGCCAGCCGACTGGCCGAGCGTGATAACAAAGCTGCGACCAAATAGGTGCCAATGGGCCCATCATCTGTCTCTATCATCATGATCCGCGTCGCGCCTCACGCGGTCTTTGGCTCATGAGCGCCTGGACTCTCGACGACATCCCTTTCGCGCAAATTGACAGAGCGGCCGTCGCTGCGCGCGACGACCTTCTGTATCTCGTGACCGGCGCCTCCTTCGTGGAAATCGCCTCGGACCTGTACACGAAGAATCTGGTGCACCACTATGCCAAGGATGGCGAGGTAACGGCCTGGCTCGAATCAGCGTGGGAACACGAAGAGGTCCAGCACGGTCATGCGCTGCGCGCCTACAGTCGCGCCGTGTGGCCCGATTTTCCATGGGACGAGGCGTTCGCTGCGTTCTTGAACGAGTATTCGAAGCTGTGCGATCTGGAGCATTTCGAGCCCACTCCCGGGCTCGAAATGGTGGCGCGCTGCGTGATTGAAATGGGCACCGCGAGCTTCTACAAGGCGCTGGCGATTGCGGCCCATGAGCCGGTGCTGACCATGCTTGCCGATCGCATCCAGGCTGACGAAGTCGGCCACTACAAGCAGTTCCTGCGCTTTTTCGAGCGCTACAACGAAAGCGAAAAGCAAGGTCGCCTGCGCATCGTCAAGGCCATCTGGAATCGCCTCCTCGAGGTGCGTGGCGATGATGCCAACTGCGCCATCTGGCACGTGTTTCACGCACGCTTCCCCGATGTTGCGCGCGACTCGAAACAGTTCAAGCAGACCTTCTCGACCTCGGTGCGTTCGGTACGAACCCACTTCCCGAGCGCCATGGCCGTCAAGATGCTGACCCGGCCGCTCAATCTGCCAGGCGTGGTGGCACGTTTCATCCAGCCGCCGCTGGCACAGGTCGCACAGCGGCTGATCCTGCGCTAGAGCTGCAGCGACGCGCTAAAATAGCGTTTTTGCCAGTCCCAATCGTGATTTCCATCCAGCTCAACGGTGAGCGCATCGCGTCGAGCGCCCGGACCCTGGCCGAACTGGTCGCCGATCAGGGCTGGCAAGGCAAGCGCATCGCCATCGAACGCAACGGTGCGATCATCCCGAAGAGCCAATACGCTGCAACGCAACTGGTCGAGCATGATGCCCTCGAGGTGGTGGTCGCAGTAGGAGGAGGTTGAATGACATCGCCCGAAAATCATGCCACCGACGCCTGGACCCTGGGACGCCGTTCCTATTCCTCGCGTCTTCTGGTCGGCACAGGCAAGTACGTCGACTTCAAGCAGACCGGCGAGGCGATTGCCGCCAGCGGCGCCGAGATTGTCACGGTCGCGATTCGCCGTACCAATATCGGCCAGGACGCAAGCGCGCCGAATCTGCTCGATGTGCTGCCACCTGAGCGCTATACCATCCTGCCCAATACCGCCGGCTGTTACAGCGCCGAAGACGCCGTCAGAACGCTGCGCCTTGCACGCGAACTGCTCGATGGCCACACCCTGGTCAAGCTTGAGGTGCTGGGTGACCAGGTCTCCCTCTATCCCAACATGCCCGAGACGCTGCGCGCCGCAGAAACCCTGGTCAAGGATGGTTTCGAGGTGATGGTCTACTGTTCTGATGATCCAATCCAGGCGCGCCGTCTGGAAGACATGGGCTGTGTCGCCATCATGCCGCTCGCCTCCCTGATCGGCTCGGGCATGGGCATCCTCAATCCCTGGAATCTCGATCTCATCATTGCCCAGGCCAAGGTGCCGGTGATTGTCGATGCAGGCGTAGGCACTGCTTCGGATGCCGCCATTGCCATGGAGCTCGGCTGTACTGCGGTGCTGATGAATACCGCCATCGCCAAGGCGCGCGACCCGATCCTGATGGCGCACGCGATGCGTGGAGCGGTGCAGGCGGGGCGCCAGGCCTTTCGCGCCGGACGCATGCCACGTCGCAGTTACTCAGGGGCGCCATCTTCACCAACTGCTGGCCTGCTGCCTTCTGGCGCAGCGCGCGGCGCGTGATCGACGAAGAACTGGCACAAGAGACAGACGCAGGCATCGTACGGCGTCCGGTGCGCAGTTTCGTGACGCGCGCCGGGCGCGTCTCGAATGCCCAGCAGCGCGCCATCGAAGATCTGATGCCCCGCTACGGCGTGTGCTACCGCCGCGAACTGCTCGATTTCAGCGCGCTGTTCGGCCGCAAGGCGCCTGTCATCCTCGAAATCGGTTTTGGAATGGGCGAGACCACGGCCGCGCTGGCAAGCGAGTATCCTGGGCTGGATTTCATCGGCATCGAGGTGCACACCCCAGGCGTTGGTGCCCTGCTCAAACAGATCGGCGAGCGCGAGCTCAGCAACCTGCGCATCATTCAGCACGATGCGGTCGAAGTACTGGAACACATGGTGCCCATCGGCTCGCTCGCGGGGGTTCACGTGTTCTTTCCGGACCCGTGGCACAAGGCCCGTCATCACAAGCGGCGCCTGCTGAAGCCGCCACTGGTCGCGCTGATCGCGGCACGTCTTTTAGCGCACGGCTATCTGCATTGCGCCACCGACTGGCAGGACTATGCCGAACAGATCGAAACGGTACTGGCTGCTGAGCCAGCGCTGCTGCTGCGACCCGGCACCGCGTCGCGCAGCAACCCTGTGCTGGCACGCCCAGTGACCAAATTCGAGAGCCGAGGCCTGCGCCTCGGTCACGGTGTGTGGGATCTGGTGGCAGAGCGGCGCGCGACCCAGGCTGAGCCTGCGGCGCCCAACCGATCGAACTAGCGATACATCCAGTCGCGCGTCATGGGGAACGGATTGGCCTTGTCGTCGCCCAGCTTGCACGCCAGCATCTGATCGATGTTCATCCAGTTATAGGCAAAACCGTAGGCGCATCCCGCCAGGTAGACGCGCCAGATACGGTATCGCTTGTCGCCTGCGATGTCGCGCGCCTGGCTGGCGTTGGCCTCGAGCCGGTGTGCCCAGTGACTCAGAGTGCGGGCGTAATGCCTGCGCAGCGACTCGACGTCGACCACTTCGAATCCGGCCTCGGCCATGGCGCGCATCACAAACGACACATGCGGCAGTTCACCCTCGGGGAATACATAGCGATCGATGAACTCGCCACCACCGCGTCCCACCACCCGGCGGTTCGGGTCAGTTGATGTAATGCCGTGCATCAGCATCGCGCCGCCAGTCGCGAGCAGGGCATGCAGCTTGGTGAAGTAGGTCCCCAGATTCTTGTGGCCGACGTGTTCAAACATGCCCACGCTGACGATCTTGCTAAAGCGCTCCGATTCGGCGATATCACGATAATCCTGCAGACGGATCTCGCAGCGATCGGAAAGACCCTGGCGCGCGACTTCTGCCGTGGCATAGTCAAACTGGTTCTGCGAAAGCGTCACACCGACCACCGAGGCACCGCGCTGCGCGGCCCGGATTGCCAATGCGCCCCAGCCACAACCGACATCGAGCAGGCGGTCGCCTTGCTGCAGCATCAGCTTGTTGAGGATGTGATCGAGCTTTTGCTCCTGGGCCAGGTCGAGCGAATCATCAGCGTGCTTGAAGTAGCCGCACGAGTACACCATCTGCTGGTCCAAGAAGAGCTTGTAAAACTCATTCGAGACGTCGTAGTGATATTCGATCGACTCACGATCGCGCTTCTTGCTGTGGGCCAAAAGCCGCCCAACCAGACCGGTAGCGGGCTCTGCGAAGTCATCTGGATCGACGCTCTTGGCAAGACTCACCGCCACGTCGATCAGGTCATCGACGTCGCCATCGATGTCGAGGTGGCCTTCCACGTAGCCGGTCCCGAGGTTGGACAGGGTCGGATTGAAGAGCAGTCGCGTACCCGTCAGGTCCTTGATGTGGATCACGACCCGGGCGTCGCGTCCCAGATCGATGCGCTGGCCAGAAGGCAGGACCACCGCCAGTGGGAGATCGTTTGCCGCATGGGAGACGATCCACTTTTCTAGCTGAGATTCGAACATCTGCTTGCCCCTTGTCGCGAGTTTTGCTCGGCCAGGGTCGTCACTGCTCGGCAGCGCTCCAAAGACTCCGGCTTCGCATCAGATTCGCTATTCTAGGTATTTGTTCCCAGTTGTGTGCAACCGGCCTAGGCTGGCCGGTACAGCTCACCTCCGGATCGCACGAATTCCACCTTTTTCGCTTCCATGCCGGCCTTGAGGGCCGTCTTGTCGTCGAGTCCCTGAGCCTGCGCATAGTCGCGCACATCCTGGGTAATCTTCATGGAGCAAAAATGTGGCCCGCACATGGAGCAGAAATGGGCCACCTTGGCGGAATCCTTGGGCAGCGTCTCGTCATGGAAATCCCGGGCCTTGTCGGGGTCGAGGCCGAGGTTGAACTGGTCGTCCCAGCGGAACTCGAAACGCGCCTTGGAGAGGGCATTGTCGCGAATCTGGGCACCGGGATGGCCCTTGGCAAGATCCCCGGCGTGGGCCGCCAGCTTGTAGGTGATGATGCCTTCCTTGACGTCGGCCTTGTTGGGCAGCCCGAGATGCTCCTTGGGAGTCACGTAGCACAGCATGGCCGTGCCGTACCAGCCGATCATGGCAGCGCCAATCCCAGACGTGATGTGGTCGTACCCTGGGGCAATGTCGGTGGTCAGCGGCCCGAGCGTGTAAAACGGCGCCTCGGCGCACTGTTCGAGCTGTAACTCCATGTTTTCACGGATTAATTGCATCGGAACGTGGCCCGGCCCCTCGATCATGACCTGCACATCGTGCTTCCAGGCGACCTGCGTCAATTCGCCCAGTGTCTTCAACTCGGCCAGTTGTGCCTCGTCGTTGGCGTCGTAGATCGAACCGGGCCTCAGGCCATCGCCCAACGAGAAGCTGACATCGTAGGCTTTCATGATGTCGCAGATGTCCTCGAAGTGGCTGTAGAGGAACGATTCCTGGTGATGCGACAAACACCACTTCGCCATGATCGATCCGCCACGCGACACGATGCCGGTCATGCGATTGGCGGTCAGCGGGACATAGCGCAGCAGCACACCGGCATGGATGGTGAAGTAATCAACGCCCTGCTCGGCCTGCTCGATGAGCGTATCGCGAAAGATTTCCCAGGTCAGATTTTCAGCGCGGCCATCGACCTTCTCGAGCGCCTGGTAGATCGGCACCGTCCCGATCGGCACGGGCGAGTTGCGTACGATCCACTCGCGCGTTTCGTGGATATGCTTGCCGGTCGAGAGATCCATCACGGTGTCACCACCCCAGCGCGTTGCCCAGGTCATTTTTTCGACCTCCTCGCCGATCGAAGAGGTGACGGCCGAATTGCCGATGTTGGCATTGATCTTGATCAGAAAATTGCGCCCGATCGCCATCGGCTCGCTTTCCGGATGGTTGATGTTGGCGGGAATGATGGCGCGCCCGCGCGCCACCTCGCTACGTACGAACTCGGGCGTGATGAGATCGGGAATCTCGGCACCGAAGCGTTCGCCGCGATGCTGCGCCGTCAGGAGCTTGGCCATGCGCTCGCCCTTGGGTCCGGTGGCACGCAGACGTTCGACGTAGGTCTCGCGCTGCAGGTTCTCGCGGATCGCGACGAACTCCATCTCCGGCGTGATGATGCCGCGCCGCGCATAGTGCATCTGGGTCACATTGGCGCCGCTGCGGGCACGTAGCGGCGAGCGCTTCAGGTTGAACCGCAATTCGGCGAGCTTGGCATCTGCCAGGCGCTCGAGCCCGTACTGGGAGCTCGGCGCACCGAGGTCTTCCACGTCGCCGCGCTCGGCGATCCAGCCTGCGCGCAATGGCGCGAGGCCCGAGCGGATGTCGATCGCCACGTCCGGATCGCTGTACGGCCCCGAGGTGTCGTACACCGTGACCGGCGGATTGGCCTCGAATCCAAATGAGGCCGGCGTGTCTGACTGACTGATCTCGCGCATCGGCACGCGCAGATCCGGACGCGAACCCGTCACGTAGATCTTCTTGGAATGCGGCAATGGCGCGACGG